>JAHEAK010000016.1 GCA_024642805.1 Kofleriaceae bacterium
CGGTCTGCGCACCGGTCTCGATATCGCCAAAGCCATCGCGCTAGGTGCTCGCGCGGGCGGACTTGCGGCTCCCGTCTTGCGTGCCCAGCGCGCCGGTGGCTACGAGGGCGCGCTTGCCTTCTTGCGCGAGCTTGAGAGCAGCCTGGTCACTGCGCACCTCTTGACCGGATCGAGGACGCCCGCAGAACTTGCCCAGGCTCCTCGACACCTCTCGGCGACTCTTCGCAACTGGATTGATGAGCTTGTCTGAACAGCGCCAGACGCCCAAAGCATGGGGCAAGATCATCCTTGCTGGTGAGCACGCGGTTGTCTACGGACACACGGCCCTGGCTGGCGCGATTACGCGCGGATTGTCTTGCCGTGCACAGCCATGTACTGGCGGAAGTCGTTTGCTGGCGCCCGACTGGCACCTCGATGTAGCGCAAGCCGAGGATCATCCGGTGGCGCGTGCCATGCGCGTCATGCTCGAAGCCGCCGATCGCAGTGACATCATCTTTCACGTCGATGGCGATCTGCCAGCCGCCGCGGGCCTGGGTTCTTCGGCCGCCCTGTGCGTGGCCATGGCGCGCGCCCTGGTACCTGGTATCGATGGCGAGCGCCTCGTGCAGCTGGCCAACCTGGGTGAGCAGTGCTTTCACGAGCGACCAAGTGGCGTTGACGTCGCGCTCAGCAGCCAGGGTGGATTTGGCGTGTATCAGCGCGCCTCCGGTCTTCGCCAGCTACCATGCGCCGCTCTGCCCATCGTCGTTGGCCTCTCTGGTCAAGCGCGCAGAACCGCCGCCATGGTCAGCGGTGTCGCCGAGCGCATGAAGAGCAGTGCCCAGGTGCGCGAAGGCATCGACGAGCTGGGACGTTTGGCCAAGGACGCCGAGACAGCGCTCATCGCCTGCGAGCACGAGGCACTCGGTTCGGTCATGAATGCCTGCCAGGTGCAGCTCGAGCGCATCGGCGTCTCTATAGCGATCCTCGACGCGATGATCGCGGCTGCCCGATCCGCTGGCGCTCTCGGCGCCAAGCTCACCGGCGCTGGCGGCGGAGGTGCCATCATTGCCCTGGCACCCGGCCGAGAAGAAGCCGTCATGAAGGCATTGGCCGACCTGGGGCATCAAAGCTTTGTGACCACGGTAGGAGCCCGCCAATGAGTCAAGCAAGTGCCGTCGCCTACGCCAACATCGCCTTGGTGAAATACTGGGGCAAGCGCGACAGTGCGCTCAACCTGCCTGCCGCCGGCAGTCTGTCTCTGACCCTCAATACCTTGCGCACCGACACGATGGTGCACTTCGACGAGTCACTCACACATGACAGCTTCGAGCTCGATGGCCGCGAGAGCGACCCACGCAAACTCACGACCTGGCTCGACCTGGTGCGAGCGCGAGCCAAGTTGCAGACCCGCGCCCACGTGGTCAGCCGCAACGCCTTTCCCACAGCCAGCGGCCTGGCCTCCTCCGCCTCGGCCTACGCCGCCCTTGCTGTGGCGGCCAGCAGCGCGGCCGGCCTCTCGCTGACGGTGCGCGAACTGAGCGAGCTTGCCAGGCGAGGCAGTGGCTCGGCGGCTCGCTCGATCTTCGCCGGCTTTGCCCTCATGCACGCCGGTACCAAGGCCGATGGTTCCGATGCCGTCGCCGAGCCCATCGTCGGCGCAGACGATTGGGACCTGCGCATGGTCATCGCGGTGGTCGGCGGCGGCAAGGTCAAGGGCGTGTCCTCGCGCGATGCCATGGAGCACTGCGCGGCCACCTCCCCTCTCTACCAGGCCTGGCTCGACTGCGTTCCAAACGACGTGCAGGCTGCCCGCAGCGCCATTGACGCTCGCGACCTGGCTGCGCTCGGCGCGATTACCCGCGACAGCGCCATGGCCATGCACGCCGCTGCGATGGCTTCCAGACCGCCCGTTCGCTACTGGCAAGCCGCCACCCTTCGCTGCCTCGATCGAGTAGAAGAACTCGTAGGCTCTGGCATCCCCGCCTATCCAACCATGGATGCCGGCCCTCACGTCAAAGTGCTCACTGACGCCGCCCACTGCCAGGAAGTGGCGCGGGCGATTGGCGAGATACCAGAGGTGACGGAGGTCAAGATCTGCGCACCTGGCCCCGCGGCCCATCTGCTGAGCGAAGCCAGTGACTAAGGACGACGACCATCGCCCCCAGCCTGGCGAGCGCTGGGCCAGCTGCCCAGGCAAGCTCATGTTGGCCGGCGAATACGACGTGGTATCTGGTGGCCCGGCCCTGCTGGTGGCCGTCAATCGTCGCGCATCGGCTCGACTGGCAAAAACGCCCCAACCAAGCTCGCACTTCTTGCAAGCCCTCCATCGCCTGCTCGTGGCTCGAGATGGCGCCCAGAGCGCAAGCGCGCGAGCCGCCTCGAGGGTCGTCGTCGACACTGAGACTTTCTCTGAGGGAGAGCACAAGCTCGGCCTTGGCTCGTCGGCTGCCGCTCTGGTTAGTGCCACCGCCCTATGCATGGCTGCCGACCAACAAGAGCTCGATCCCGCTTCCGTGCTTGCGCTAGCCAGCCAGGCGCATGGCGACGCGCAAGCCAGCCTGGGCGCGCGCGGCTCGGGTGCCGACGTCGCCACCTGTGTGCTCGGTGGCTGCATCGAGTTCGAGATGGGCAAAGAGCCGCGAGCGCACCAGCTTCCGGTGGGACTGAGCCTGGTCTTTCCCTGGACCGGGCGCAGCGCCTCCACCGCAAGGCTCCTGGCTGCCGTCACCGTCTTTGCCGACGCCAACCCAAGCGGGCACGCGCGCGCCCTTTTGCGCATCCGCGAGGCCTGCAGCTCGCTGCGGGTCGCGAGCGATCCTGCACAGGCCATCGCGGCCATTGCCGCCGCTGGCGAGGCCGTCGCCGCCCTGGGCCAGGACGCCGGCGTCGAGCTCTACCTGCCAATCCACGCCGAGCTGTGCAAGCGAGCCCAGGACCACGGCGGAAGCCTCAAACCGACCGGCGCCGGGGGCGGCGATCTGGCCCTGGCCGCCTTCGCAACTAGCGAGCAAGCGCAAGCTTTTCGGATCGAGCTGTTGTCGACGGGAATAATCTGCCCTGATCTGGCCCTTGATAACCAGGGCGTGCGTTTGCACTCTTGAAAGAGTAAGGTGCTCCAGGCCGTGTCTAGCTCTCGTATTCCAGGATTTTACAAGCTCGATATCAGCGCCCGTCGGCGCCTTCTTCGCGAGCTTTGCCAGCTGAGCGATGAGGACCTTGCGGCGGTGGAGAGCGGAGGTCTCGACACTGCCACCTGCGACCAGATGATCGAGAACGTCATCGGCCGCTACAGCCTGCCCTTTGCGGTCGGCCTCAATTTTCGCATCAACGATCGCGACATGTTGCTGCCCATGGTCATCGAGGAGCCCTCGGTCGTGGCCGCCGCCTCCAACGCCGCCCGCATGATTCGCGCCGGCGGCGGCTTCAAAGCCGAAGTCAGTGCGCCGATCATGATCGCCCAGGTGCAACTGCTCGACATCGCCGATCCGGAGCAGGCTTGTCGCCAGCTCATGGCTCGTGAGGCGGAAATCATCGCGCTGGCCCGAGAGCATTCCGAAAGCCTGGTGCGACGTGGCGGCGGACCAGTGAGCATCGAAGCTCGCATTCTGTCGCGCCCCGGCCAGCCCGATGGCGGCATGGTGGTCGTGCATCTACACGTCGATGTTCGCGACGCCATGGGCGCCAACCTGGTCAACACCGTGGCCGAGGGCGTGGCCGAGCTCCTCGCCGAGATTAGTGGTGGCACCGTTGGCCTGCGCATCCTGTCCAATCTCGCCACGCAACGCACCGTGAAGATCAGTGCCAGCATTCCGGACGAAGCTCTGGCTGGTCAGGACGGAGCCAAGGTCCGCGATGCGATCATCTCCGCCTCTAGATTCGCCGAGCTTGATACCTACCGGGCCGCAACGCACAATAAGGGCATCATGAATGGCGTTGATGCAGTGCTCATGTCCACCGCCAACGATTGGCGCAGCGTGGAAGCTGGCGCGCACGCGTATGCCGCCAAGGATGGTGGCTACCGACCGCTGGCCGTTTGGTCCGCGGGCCCGGGAGGCCTCTACGGTGAAATGACTTTGCCCCTGGCCGTCGGAACGGTGGGTGGCTCGCTGCAAGTCCACGCGGCCGCCAAATTCGCCCTGCGCCTTCTTGGCAGCGAATCGGCGGCGGATCTGGCTGCTGCCAGTGCTGCGGCTGGCCTGGCCTGCAACCTGGCCGCCTTGCGCGCACTCGCGACTGAGGGCATCCAGCGCGGGCATATGGCCCTGCACGGCCGCATTGTCGAAGGCGCCAACAAGACCCGCAGCGATGCACACCACGAGGAGCGACCATGATCCACCGCGCATTTGGCCTGGTTGACGCGCATAGCGCCGAGATGCCTCAGCTGCCCGAGTCACTCGAGCTCGACGCTTGCTACCGCTACTGCGAAGCCATGGCGCGCGCGCGACATCACAACTTCCCGGTCGCCTCGCGCTTTGTTCCCTCGCATCTGCGCAAACACATCTGGGCCGTGTACGCCTTCGCGCGCGCGGCAGACGACTACGCCGACGAGCCGCAGTTCGAAGGCAGGCGCACACTCGAGCTCGATCGCTGGGAGCAAAAACTCGAGGATTGTTTCCACGGCGAGCCCCCCAATCACCCGATCTTCGTGGCACTGGCTGATTCCGTGCGGCGCTTCGATCTGCCGATTACGCCCTTCTCCTCGCTCCTGGCTGGTTTCCGCACGGATCTCGACGCCAAGCAGTTCGGCTCGTACCAAGAACTTCGCTCCTACACCTCGCTTGCCGCGCAGCCGGTCGGTCAGCTCTTCCTCTACTTGAGCGGCGTGCGTGAGCCCAGCCTCTTGCGCTATGTCGATGAGCTAGCTAGCGCTCTGGCCGAAGCCAAGTTCTGGCAAGACATGGCTCATGACCTGAGGCGCAAGCGCGCCTACGTTCCCACCGAGGACCTTCGTCACTTCGGACTCACCCTCAAGCGTCTCGAAGAGCTGCAGCCGGAAGACGGCTTCGCTGACTTGGTACATTTCTTAGTTGCCCGCACCCGCGCGGTCTTCATGCGCGCGCGTCCACTCATTCAGCAGGTCGGCGACGACATCGCGGTGGAAATGGCCATCTCCTGGCACGGCGGCATGCGCATCCTCGACAAGATCGACAGCAATGCCGGCCAGCTGCTCACCAAGCGCCCCCAGCTGAACAACGCGGACAAAGCCATCGTGGTCTCCAGGGCCCTGGCCTGGCGCGGCGGCAGCATTCCCCGGCGCCTCTGGTTGTAGCTTCTCTGGAAAAAGCCGGTCATATTCGTGGCTTTGGCCGCAAATGAGGACTTCTCAGGCGCAATCTTCTGTGCTACTTAGCTCGCCCTATGGATGAGTTAAGGTTCGACCGGACGGTCATTGCCATTGCCCACGCCCTGTTCATGAATCGCCTGCACGTGCTGCGTCTCACGGAGGTCGTCCGACTTGGCATCAAGCCCGATGCCAACGATGCCGACAACTTCACACTGCCCAAGGGCTTGGACGCCGAAATGCGTCAGCTGGCGCTCAACTACGTGCTGACCTGTCTGCCCGAGTACAAAGAAGCCATCAACGCCGAAAAGATCAACTGGCTCCGTCTGGCCTAGCAACGTTTTCGAGCAAGCTTTTGGGCAAGCTTTCGAGCAAGTCGTCCAGGGGCTGAGTACCTGCTGTCTCGTTAGTCCTCAGGCTCGTGCGCTTCTGCTGCGGCCTTTTGGTAGCTAGCGAGACGTTCTTTGATGGTCCGCTCATAGCCGGAATCCGCCGGTTGATAGATCGTCGTACCGACCAGGGCTTCGGGCAGGTAGGTCTCGGCCACATAGTTGCCGCCAAAGTTGTGCGGATACTTGTAGTCCTTGGCGTAGCCCATGTCCTTCTGCAACTGGGTGACCGCGTTGCGGAGCTTTTCGGGAACCGGCAGAGCGCCGTGTTCACGCACGATGGTGCGAGCCTTGGCGTAGGCCGTCAGACTGCTGTTGCTCTTGGGGGCACAGGCCAGATAGGTCACCGCCTGGGTGAGCGGCAAGACGCCCTCCGGCAGACCGATGAACTGAAAGGCCGCGAGTGCTGAGGTTGCCACGCTGAGCGCTTGCGGGTCGGCGTTGCCGATGTCCTCAGAGGCGAAGATGACCAGGCGCCGCAAGATGAACTTGGGATCCTCGCCGGCCTCCAGCATGCGCGTCATCCAATAGCAGGCAGCATCCGGGTCCGATCCGCGCATGCTCTTGATGAGCGCGCTCACCACCCCATAGTGCTCCTCGCCGGCCTTGTCGTACTGCAGCGAGCGCTGTTGTAGGGCCTCATCGATCGACGGGCCATCGATGACGGTCTTGCCGCGGGCATCGAGCAGGCTGGCAATGATCTCAAGAGCACCAAGCAGTCGGCGCGCATCGCCACCCGTTCGGTGCAAGAGAGTCTGCAGGCAGTCCTCGTCGATCTGCAGCTTGCGGCTGCCAAGACCGCGCTCTTCATCGGCCAGTGTGCGCCGAACCAGCGACGCCAGAGCCTGGTCGGAGAGACCTTCCAGGCGCAACACTCGACAGCGAGAGAGAAGCGCGCCGTTGACCTCGAAGCTCGGGTTCTCCGTGGTCGCTCCGATGAGAGTCACCGTGCCGGCTTCCACGTGCGGCAAGAGGGCATCCTGCTGCGACTTAGAAAAACGATGAATCTCGTCGAGAAAGAGCACCGTGCGCCGACCATATTGGTCCCGCCTCTCGACGGCGCGCGCCATGACCGCCCGGATGTCTTTGACGCCGCTCATCACCGCGCTCAGGTACTCGAGGATGGAGCCATCTCGATCGGCGAGGATGCGCGCCAAGGTCGTCTTGCCGGTGCCTGGCGGTCCCCACAAGAGCAACGAGGGCAGCTCGCCACCGCCGGAGATGTGCGAGACAAGCTTGCCCTCGCCGATGAGGTGTTCCTGGCCAAGGAACTCCTCTAGATTCGTGGGACGCATGCGCTCGGCCAGGGGCTGGTGCAATTTGCGCTTGTCGGCGCTATGACGAAATAGATCCATGCTGGTTGGGGCCCAAAGCCGGTAGCCAATGCCCCGGCAGCCAATGCCTGGCAGCCGAGTCTTGGCAGCCAAGTCTTGGCAGCCAATGTAAGCCGAGCGCCCATACGGACTCAAAGCGGCTTAGGTAGTTTTGTCCTCAGCAGCCTCCAAAATGGACGTGCCTGGGCATGGGCTCCCCGCCTGCGATCTCGGCCAGCTACCCGAAAAGCCATGGCCCGGCCCACCACAAGCGGTGGCACCCGAATTGCTGTAGTCCAGAGCATGAGCGACATGATGCACACCATCTACCTTCTCCGACTCTTGCAAGAGAAGCTGGCGAGCGATCAGGGATTGACGATGGAAGAAGTCGTGGACCTCGAGCGGCTCGAAGCGGAACTTCAAGGACCGCGATTTGGTCGCAAGTATCGCCGTCTCGATCACCGCATCGCCGCCATGATGCGCTACCCGGGCAAGGACGCACTGGTCCAGGTTCTCGACCTCAGTCCCGGCGGTATCCGTGTGCAGGGCTGCCCTGCTCTGCACAAGGGCGAGATCATCGAGCTACACCTACGTGAAGACGAACAGCGCAGCTATCGCTTCCGCGCCCAGGTGATTTGGGTCCGCTCCCAGGACAGCCAGCACACAGCCGGCCTGCGTTTCGTGGGTCTCCCCATGCTCATCAATCACGGCCCACCCTCGAATGGTCCGGAGAATATCGTCGATCGCATCAAGGTTGCCTAGACGCTCGACCCACGTCCCCGCTCTCACTCCTTGTGAACTCGCAGAAAGCCAGCCAGACGCGCGCTCGGTAAAAGCTCATAGCCCTTCACACTGCGGTTCATGACCGCGATGTTGTCCTCGTGCCACAAGGGAATGATGGGCAGGTCGTGAGCGAGGATTTCCTGTACCTCGTGATACATCGTCGCCCGCTCGCTGCGCTTCATGGCGTGACGTGCCGCGAAGGTAAGAGCATCGACCCGCTCATTGCGATAGCGCCAGCGATTGTGCGAGTGCGGTGACTCCTCCGTTGGAATGTTCGAGGAGTTGAAATAGGCGTAGTAGTAATCAGGCTCGGTGATGGCCGAGGTTTGCATGCTCGCCAGTTGGTAGTTGCCCGCCTTCACATCCGCAAAGAAGGTGCCGAACTCAAAGGAGTGCACATCAACAGCGATGCCGACCTCCCCGAGTTGTGCCGCCAAAACCCGCGCCACGGCCAGGCGAAACTGATTCGAGCTGGTCTTGTAGCTAAGGCGCATACGGGGCTGGCCGCCAGGGCCATCGGGATCGGGATAGCCAGCCTCGTCGAGGAGCGCGCGCGCCTGCTCCAGATCGGGCTGGTAGCGCTCTACCTCGCCGTTGTAGGCCCAGTGAAAGGGCGGCAGCAATCCGCTGGCCAGCACCGCACGGCCTCCAAACTTGGCCTCGATGATGCGCTCTCTGTCGATGCTCAGGGCGATGGCGCGCCGCACGCGCAGGTCGCGCAAGATCGGGTCGTCGTTGTTCATCATCAAGTAGGTGAGAATTGCCGAAGGGCCGCTCTGCACCTCGATGCGCTCACGTTTGGCGATGAAGTCGACCAGGTCGACACGGGTTTCGTTCTGGCTGAAATCAGCAGAGCCGCCCACTAGCATCAAGTTGCGGGCGTTCTCGTCGCGAACCGTCTTGACCTCGATGCGCTCGATCTGAGCCGGCGGGCCCAAAAGGACCTGGTCGCGCCCATAGAAGGGATTGCGTCGCAGCATGACGGTTTCGCTGCGCTGCGACTCAATCATGAAAGCCCCGGCCCCGACTACAGAAGGCCTGTCGGCGCGTGCGGCCGCCTCGCTGAGAATCCCGAAGTCGAGATCGCTGAAGAGCGTGCCAAGGGACTCGATCAATGTGAACTGCAGCTCGAGCTCGCCGACCGCCTCGACCTTTGCAAAGCGCTCGACGAAGGCCTGTCGATTGGGACTGCCCGTTTCGGGATCGAGCACCGAGTTGTAGGTGAAGGCAACGTCGCTGGCACGCACCGGCGAGCCATCGGAGAACTGAAGCCCTTGCTTGAGACGCACCTTCCAGCGCAGTGGCGCGACCTCTTCGATGCTCTCCGCGAGCAAGAGGGCCGGCTCGAGATCGGGGGTATCGGCCGTCGTCAGACCAGGGCAGACCAGGCGCGACAACTTGAGGTCGTAGTTGGTAAGCGCGAAGCGCGGATCCAAATCGTTGCTCGTGGAATCGAGAACCATGACCAGGGTGTCTCGTGGCGTGCGATGCTCGCGCCCTTTGCAGGCCGCTGCCCACCAAATCAGCGCGGCTAGAATCGCCGCAGCGATTTTGTTATAGTTGCCTGTGTTGTTCCTGGGCATGCAAACCCGACACGTCGTAGCGCTGGCGGTTGGAGTACTCCTCAGTATTCCCCGAGCAGAGCTGCACTCGCAACAAACTGACGAGCCACGTGCCGACCAGCCTCTGGAAGAGGCGCTGGAGGGCCTCAGCGAGATCATCGCCAGTCGGCAGCGCGCGCTGGGCGAGAGCACCACGATTGGTGTAGCGATCATGGATGCCAGGTCGGGGCGCTGGATCTTCACCCACAACCCCGATCAGAGCTTCGCCGCCGCCTCCAACGCCAAGATCATCACCGCCTCGGCGGCACTGGATGAGCTCGGCCCTGACTTTCAGTTTCGCACCGAGCTTTTGGCTGAGTCGATCGATGCCCTGGGGCACATCAGCGGCAATATCTACATTCGCGGTCGAGGGGATGCCTCCTTCGACCAGGCAGAGATGGTTCGCCTGGTCACGGAGCTCGCCGATCGAGGCGTGACCCGGATCGACGGCGGTATCGTCGTCGACAACAGCTACTTCGACGGCGAGAATCTTCCGCCGCATTTCGATGAGCAACCCGACGAGCAGGCCTCCTTTCGCGCGCCCATCGCCGCCACCTCCTTTGCGTACAACGCCTGGACCTTGCGAGTGCGCCCCTCGCTCTCGGGTGCAGGACCAGCGCGGGTTAACGTCACGCCTCCGAACGACTACATAAAAGTGGTCTCCAATGTCTCGACCATCGCCCGAGGCCGCACGCGCCTGCGCATGGAGACAAGCGAGAGCGAGCAAGAGCTGGTCGTCACCATCAGTGGCCAGATCCGCAAAGAGGTCAAAGAGCGCAGCTTTCGCAAGCGCGTTCCTAACCCGGTTCTCTTCGTCGGCACCGCCCTGCGCATTGCCCTTGCCGACGTCGGCATCAGTGTTCGCAAGACCAAGATCACCACGGGCGCCGCTCCCGAGAGCGCGGTGCAAGTCGCCGTTCATCAGAGTCTGCCACTGGCGGTGATGATTCGCGGCATGGGCAAGCACTCCAACAACTTCGTAGCCGAAGTCATGCTCAAAGTCGTCGGCGCCGAAGTCATGGCCCAGGGCCAGCCCGCGACCTGGGAGAATGGCCAAAAGGCCGTGCAGCACTTCCTGAGCAAGGCCGGTCTAGAGCCTGATCAGTACCGCTTCGAGAATGGCTCGGGTCTCTTTGACTCCAACTCCCTGAGCCCGCGCCAGCTGGTCTCCGTGCTGCAGTTGGCGCAGTCCGACTTTCGCTGGGGCCCCGACCTCATCGCCTCGCTCGCGATTGCCGGTGGTGATGGCACCCTGTCCCGACGGATGAGCGAAGGTCCCGTGGCCCGTCGCATTCGAGCCAAGACCGGCACCCTCGATCACGCCTCTTCGCTCAGCGGCGTCGCCGCCGTCGACGGCAACACACCCCTGCTCTTCTCGATCCTGGTGAATGGCTTTCCGGAAAGCTCCGTCGGCATTGCCCGAGCCTTGCAAAACGATATCTGCGAGGAACTCATACGCGTGCTGGGCGGCAGGTAAGTGTGGCTAGAGGGCCCCTTGTGGCCCCTTAGGCCGCAAATCCTCGCCTCGGAACCCGGCGCCGTGCTTCGGTGCTCTGCCCGTCTTGTTTGCGCTTCTCGGCTCGTGATACCAAGGGGGCATGGCAGACCTCAAAGGCACAAAGACCCTCGAAAACCTCAAAGCCGCGTTCGCTGGTGAGTCCCAAGCCAACCGCCGCTACCTTTACTTCGCAAAGACCGCTGACGTTGAGGGACACCCCGACATCGCCGGACTTTTCCGCGACACCGCCGAAGGCGAGACCGGCCACGCACACGGCCACCTCGACTACATCAAGCAAGTTGGCGATCCAGCTACCGGTGAACCCATTGGCAGCACCCAGATGAACCTCAAGGCTTCCATTGCCGGCGAGACCTACGAGTACACCGAGATGTACCCAGCCTTCTCCAAGCAAGCTCGCGAAGAGGGCTTCGAGGAAGTCGCCGAGTGGTTTGAGACTCTTGCTCGCGCCGAGCGCAGCCACGCTGGTCGATTCCAAAAAGGCCTCGATAGCCTGGGCGAATAACTTTCGTTCTCTCCCTTTTTGCAAGACTCCGAAGGACAGCTCCCTTCGGAGTCTTTTTCGTTTAGCCTCACCGTGCAGGCGCTTCGCAAGGGCGCTCAACAAAGGCGCTCAGCAAAGGCGAGCGGCCCAGGTGGGCTGAGACAAGACGATCCCAACAACGGAGGCTACCATGCGACTCATTCAACGTTCTGACATCAAGGGACCGGCCATCTACGCCGGCATGCGCGACGACTTCCGCAAGCGCATCATTGCGATCAAGCGTGATCGGCGAGTTCTAGTCGGCGATCGTGTCTCGCTGCTCTTTGAGAATCGCACAACCCTGATTTCACAAATCGAAGAGATGCTCAGGGTCGAGAATCTGACCAGCGATGACAAGATCGCGGAGGAGATTGCCGTCTACAACGAGATGATGCCGAGCGAGAGCAGCCTGTCGGCAACTCTCTTTCTGGAAGTGCCCGTGGGCACCGATCCTCGCACCGAGCTCGATCGCTTGATCGGACTCGATGAGCACCTGGTTCTGCACATTGGCGAACACGCCATCCGCGCCGCTTTCGAGCCCGGCCGAGCCACGGGCGATAGAATCGCGGCGGTGCAGTATTGCCGCTTCCCCATCGACAGCGACGAGCTCGAGCTTTTGCGCACCCCAGGCACTCCCCTTCGCATGCAGACCGACCACCCTGGCTATCAACACATGACCGCCTGCACCGAGGCCTTTCGCGCCTCCCTGGCCCGCGATTTCGACGAAGTGGTGGCCAGGTCATGAAGAACCAAGCGCATTCAACCCCGGTAGTTTCCGGGGCCCTCGCTCTGGCCGCCTCTTGCGGCCTCCTCTGCGCCTGCGGCCCAGGTGCAAGCACCGCCAAGTCCAAGCGCGACCTGAGCCAGTTCCAGTGCAACGAGCGCCAGGTGAGCTACATGCTGGCTGGTGGCTTTGCGGCCGACGAAACCGGCATCACCATGGAGTGCAAGGGCAACGACCCGCACATCGTCAAGTGGCGCTCCGATGATGGCAAACGCAAGAGCAGCAGCTTTCCACTCAGCGGCGAGCAGTTCGACGAGGTCTGGGACCGCATCGATGCCACCGGTTGGCGCCAGCTCGAGCAGGACTGCAACAACCCCGATGCCGAAGAAGGCGACCCCTCGTATCTCATCGATGTGAGTGACTACGCCCTCAGCATCACGATCAACTGCGACGGCAAGACGCTTCCCTTCCCCTATGACCGCATCGTCAATGAGCTCGACCTGCGTGCCGCTGGCTTTGGCGATCAGGATCATGGCGTCCGCTAGTCGAGCCTTTGCTCCTGCGCGTCGTTGCGGTGTGCACACGCGCATGTGGACCCGCGCCAAGTGAACCGCAAGGATCATGAAGAGGCAGCACGACGCCCGGAAGGCATCGCGCTCTTTCCCCTGCCTTCCGTCGCTCTCCTGCCCGGCCAGCTCATGCCGCTGCACATCTTCGAGCCGCGCTATCGCCAGATGTGCAAAGACAGTCTCGAGGGCAAAAGCTTTTGGGTCCTGGGTCGACTGCGACCGGGCTACGAGGCCGACTATCAGGGCCGGCCTCCCGTGTACCCTATCGCCGGGCTGGGACGCACGGTCGGCCTCAAAGAGCTCGATGACGGCCGCTGGCTGGTGGCATTGCGCGGTGTCGCCCGAGTGGCTATCACCTCCGAGCTGCCGCCTGACAAACTCTACCGGCAGGTGCGCGTCGACTTGCTCAACAGCGAACAAGAGGTTCCTGCCAGCGAGCTGCAGGACCGCCTTGCCGAGCTCGTCCTCTTCTCCGAGCACTTGCTCGCGCAGATGGGTGGCGATGTCACCAAGCTGCGCAACCACCTCGCCCAGTGCAAGGACCCATTTCTACAGATCGACATGCTGGCGGCCGCCATGGCCCCAGGTCCCGCCAGCCGGCAGACCATGCTCGAGACTCTCAATCCCCTCGAGCGCTGCGACAAGCTGCACGAGTACCTCTCGCGCCTGGTTGGCGACCCAGAACACGACAAGCAGCTCAACTAGAGCAGCGCGCGGCCAGCCAGCCCCTTGGCGGGCAGCCGACCGCGGCCCTGCTAGGAAATGACGGCCAGGCGCTTGGCGCGCTTTGGCTGCGAAAGCACACGGCAGGCTGCTTCCAGGGCCGCCTTGGAGGCAATCGAGCGAAAGCGATTGGCGTAATCGCTATCGGGAGCCGAGGCGACGATGGGGACACCGGTATCGCCACCGAATCGAATGCGCGCATCGAGAGGCAGCTCGCCCAGGAAGGGCACGCCAATCTCTTCGGCGAGGCGCTTGCCACCGCCATGAGAAAAAATCTCATCGTGATGGCCGCACTTGCTGCACTCGTAGTAGCTCATGTTCTCGACGATGCCCAGCAGGGGAATCTCCACCTTGTTGAACATCGCGATGCCCTTAACCACGTCGATCAGAGACACCTGCTGCGGGGTGGTCACCATGACGGCGCCCGAGATCGGGATGAGCTGGCTGAGGCTCAGCTGCACGTCGCCGGTGCCCGGTGGCAAGTCGCAGATGAGGTAGTCGAGGTCGCCCCAGACCACGTCGCCCAGGAATTGCTGCAGAAGCTTGTGCACCATCGGACCACGCCAGACGATGGCCTCTTTGGCGTCGGTGAAGAAGCCAACCGAGATGACCTTGATGCCATGGTGGATGGCGGGGCGAATCTTGTCGCCGGCTTCGGTACCGGGCGGAACTTCAGGCTCTCCGAGCATGGTCGGCAGCGAAGGCCCAAAGACGTCGGCGTCGAGGATACCGACCGAAGCGCCAAAGCTCTTGAGCGCCAGCGCGATATTGGTGGCGACCGTCGACTTGCCAACGCCGCCCTTGCCGGAGGCGACCGCGATGATGTTCTTGACGCCCGGAAGAAGTGGCTTGTCGCTGGTGGAGGGCTGAGCGGCCGTGACCACCTTGGTGGCAAAGCTGACGCCCTTGGCGCCCTTGGCTTTGAGCGCGGTCTCGATGCGCGAGCGCAGCTCCTGCTGCAGCGCAGGCAGGTAGGCCGTGGTTGGAAACTCGATGTCGAGCTTGACCTTGTCGGCGGCGACCTCGATCCCCGTGACGATCCGGTGCTTGACCAGGTCTTGCCGGCAGATGCCTGGATCCTCGATCGACGCTAGAACTTCTCTTACTGACTCTTCGCTGAGGCTCATAATGCTTTGCCCTTGTCACCCGCTGCGAGTCCAGAGGGCTCGGCGGTCTGCGTGATGTGTCCCATGCGCCGGCGCTTGGTCTCGATATAGGCCTCGCTGTGGCTCGATGATCCGGCCCAGTGAGGCACCTGTTCGCTCACGCGAATCCCGGCCGCCTCGAGGCCTTTCATCTTTTCGGGGTTGTTGGTCATCAGTTTGACACTGATGATTCCCAAGTCTTGCAAAATGGCAGCTGCCAGCTCGTAGCTGCGCTCATCGGGGGCGAAACCGAGCTCGAGATTGGCCTGCACCGTGTCCCTGCCCAGATCTTGTAGGGCGTAGGCTTTGATCTTGTTGCCGAGACCGATGCCGCGCCCTTCCTGGCGCAGATAGACCAACACACCTTCGCTCTTGCGCGCTAGTCGCTCCATGGCAAGCTCTAGCTGCGAGCGACAGTCGCAGCGGAGCGATCCGAAGACTTCGCCCGTCATGCACTCGCTATGGACTCGGCACAGGACGTCTTCGCCGGCGGGGTTGCCCCGCACCAGCGCCACACCCTCGAGCTCGGCACTTTGATAGTGCACCAGTTCAAAGGGCCCAAAGTGAGTCGGCAGCGCCGAGCTCGCCGTGCGTGTGAAATCCTTCATAAAGACTGGCAGCTGGATACCCTATGGTCGGGATGACCGCAATTGCCAAAGGGCTTGCTTCGAGGGCAAAGCTGGTGATTGACACCATGTAGGGCACTCATTATGGTATGGGCATGGCAGTTCGTCCCATCGTTGTCTGGCCGGATCCTCGACTCCGCGAGGAGACCCGCGAGGTCGTTGAAATCACCGACGAAATTCAGACGCTCTACAAAGACCTGTGCGAGACCATGGTCGCGTACCAGGGCATTGGCATCGCCAGCCCGCAAATTGGCGTGCCTGTCAAAATGTTCTTGATTGATGCCCTGGTTGCCTTAGGCGATGAAAACCTGCCTCCTGTCGCGTTCATCAACCCGGAAGTACTCGGAACCAGCGATGAGCTCGAGAAGTGCGACGAGGGTTGTCTAAGTTTCCCAGGTATCTACGTTCCTATCGAGAGGCCAGTGCGCGCTCGCGTGCGAGCGATGGGTCTCAACGGTGAAATCTTCGAGCTCGAGGGCGAGGGCCTGTTGGCGCGCGCCATCCAGCACGAAAACGATCACCTCACTGGCAAGCTCATGGTCGATTTCGTTGGCCCCCTCAAGAAGCGCATGATCAAGCGCAAGCTCGAGCGCGAAGCCGAGCTCGACGACGTGCCGCTCGCCGGCGCCTAGACAGAGCTGGTCTCCCTTGCCTGGCGACATCGTCTTTGTTCGTGGCCTCGAGTTCGAAGGCAATCACGGCTTTTACGAGGAAGAGCGGCGCACCAAGCGCCGTTTTCGTGTCCATGTGGAGTTGAGTGCGAGCCTTGGCACCGCGAGCCGCAGCGACGCTCTTATCGATACCATCGACTATTTCGAGGTCTGCCAGACCATCGTAGAGGTCGGCACCACGCAGACCTTCAAGCTGCTCGAGACCCTTGCTGGCGCCATCGGCAGCGCGCTGCACGAGCGCTTTCCGAACAGCGACCTGCAGATCGAAATCGAGAAGCTCGGCCCGCCATGCCCAGGCGTCCCACAGTCCTGCGGTGTGCGCCTCGCCCTTCCCGGCCGACCTGCCGCTACTTGACCAGGGTCAAATGGCTGCCCCGCGTCGGTGGCGGCGATGGCGGCTTGGCGCTGGCCTCATCGGCCTCCACGCGCGCCTCGGAGCGCTTCTCGGCGACCTGCTCTTGCAGCGCATCAACGATGCAGTCGGGAACGTCCTCGGGCCACACCATGCCCTTCTGATCGGCCTCGCTGACCACGGAATAGACGCTGCCCCAAGGCAGGACGCAGCGCGTGGGCACGCCGCCAAAGGTAAGCGTGCCGTACATGCCGTGATCGTCGATGCTCAGATCGATGATGGCCGGCGTGAGGTCATAGCCAAAGCGCAGGACCAGCTTGGGATCCTTGCGGAACTGCTCGGGAACCTGGGCGAGCACGTGGCGTGCGTCGATGTGCACGAGAATCGGCCCCTGCGCTAAGAGTTCTTCTATGAGATCGCGTTTGTCGGGAAGGCCGACGATCTTGCTGTTGTCGCTCAGTGGCGGCGATGGCTGGACTTCTTCCGGCGGGCGGCCAACAAAACGCACGAACTCCTCTTCGCCAATCAGACCGGCATCGAAGGCGTCGCGGAGCAAGGCGCCGGCATTGTCGAGCCCGATGCGCGCCATGCGCTCGGCAAGACGTTCCGCCTTGGCGGCATGGCGAAGCAGCTCGGCGTGGGTCTCGAAGACGCCCAGACCGCCAGCGCGCCATTGGGTCATCGCGAGCTCGACGCTCTTGAGCGACTCGACCAACAACTGCTCCATCAGAGCCGTCATGATCTGCTGCAGCCTCTCGATGGAAGTCTTGCCCTCGTCCGACACGGGTCCCTTTTAACCAACCGATTCCGATAGTTCAAGAAACAATGCCCGGAGGTCGTCAGGCATCTCAACCGCACGAAATGCCTCGAGATCCACCACAGCAGCGGTCACAATGCCCTCGGCAGCAAGCACGCGATCGGCACCGTGCACGCGAGAAACTCGATAGCCCAGAGCGAGACTTTTGGTGCCCAACTTGACCAGGCGCACTTCGGTCTCCGCGGAGTCAGCAAAGCGCAGCGGCGAGCGGTAGTCGCATTCTGAGCGAACCGCCGGGAAGCCAATGCGGCGCGTGTCGAGTAAGTCGAGGTAGGCTTGCGCGCCCATGCGCTCGCGAAAGAGCTCTTCGAAGGCTACATGAAAGTAGTGATAGAAGACCGGGTAATAGACGATACCCGCGTGGTCAACGTCGCTGAAGCGAACTGCGAATGGATATCGAAATGGGGCCACACCCCATAGTCTGTCCGCTGCCCGCGAGCTGTCAACCGCGCTCGGCCTTGACCGCCGCCACCAGAAGATCGAGAGCCTGTGCCACCTCCTCCTCGCTGGTAAAGCGTCCCAGGCCCATTCGCAGGCTGCGCTGCGCTCGCGCGGTGTCGACGATGGCCGCCAGGACGTGCGAGGGTCGGCCGTCGGCAGAGCTGCAAGCCGAGCCACTCGACACCGCCAGCCCCTGCAGACGCGGAATCAATTTCTCGGCTAGCACGCCTTCGATGGCGATATTGAGATTGCCAGCGACGCGCGCACTCCGACTGCCGTTGAGTTCGATGCCACCGAGCCGCGTTGTCAATTGCTCGAGCATGTGATCGCGCAAGAGGGCGATGCGCGCCTCGTCTGCTGCGCCCTCTTCTGCCGCGAGCAGACACGCCTGGCCAAAGCCAACCACGAGGGGCACCGGCAAGGTTCCAGGTCGCAGGCCCTGTTCATGAGCGCCTCCGTGCAAAAGCGGCTGCAGGGGCAAGCGAGGTCGGCGCCGACGCCACAGAGCCCCGACCCCCTTCGGACCGTAGACCTTGTGCGCTGACACGGTTAGCAGATCGACGCCCAGTGGTCCCACGTCCACGGCGACTCTGCCAAGTGCTTGCGCCGCGTCGCAATGGAAGACGAGCTCGTCGTTGTAGTCGTGCACGGCGTCCGCCAGTGCGCCGATGTTTTGAATCACGCCTATCTCGTTGTTGACGAGCATGATGCTGACTAGGGTGGTCTCGGCAGTCAAGGCGGCGACTAGGCTCGCCGGCTCCAGGAGGCCGTCAGCACCGACCTCGACGAGGCTCAAGCGAAAGCCTTCGGCTTCGAGTGCGCGTGCGCAGTCCAGCACGCTGAGGTGCTCGGTAGCGGCTATCACCAAATGTTTGCCGCGCGACTGATAGGCGAGAGCCGTGCCTCGAATGGCCAAGTTGTTGGCTTCCGTCGCCCCAGAGCAAAACATGATCTCGTTGGTCTGCGCGCCCAGGCTGGTGGCTACTTGCTCGCGCGCCAGGCCCACCGCGGCCTCAGCGGTCCAGCCAAAGGCGTGTGTCTTGCTCGAAGCATTGCCATAGTGCTCCGTAAAATACGGCAGCATTTTTGCCAACACTCGCGGATCGCAGCGAGTCGTGGCCTGATTGTCGAGATAGATGGGCGCAGGCATCGTCGTCGAGGCTCGAAGTGGAACGGCTTCTAGTACGCGACCGCCACCGACTCAGAAGAGCGAATCACGGTAACTTTCACTTGCCCAGGGAAGACCAGCTCGTCGGAGATTTGCGCGGCAATCTCGGAGGACATTTCCACGGCCTGCAAGTCGGTCACTTGCTTCTCGCTCACGTAGACGCGCAGCTCGCGACCGCCGTGCACGGCGGCGCAATGGTCCACGCCCTTGTAGCTCGCCCCGAGACGTTCGAGATCCTCGAGCCGGGTGTTGAAGCCCTCGCTCTGCTCGCGACGCGCGCCTGGGCGGGCACCTGACATGGCATCGGCGGCGGCCACCAAGAAGGCGTAGGCCGAGTTTGCAGGCTCGTCTGCGTGATGGGAACCGATGGCATTGGCCACGATCTCCGCTTCGCCGAGCCGGCGTGCGATGTCGGCGCCGATGACGGCGTGCGAGCCCTCGATCTCGTGCGTGAGGGCCTTGCCAATGTCGTGCATCAAGGTGGCTCGCCTTGCCAAAGCGATATCAAGGCCAAGCTCTTCGGCCATCATGCCCGCGAGGAAGGATGCCTCGACCGCGTGCAGCCACTGGTTCTGGGTGTAGCTGGTGCGGTAGTTGAGCTTGCCAACCAGTGTCACGATTTCAGCGTGCGCAGCGGGCACCTTGAGGACCTTGAAGGCCTTGCGCCCCAGACGCTGAATTTCCTCGTCCAGTCGCGCGCGTATGTCGGCGGCCCACAGCTGTGGATTCTCCTTGGCGGCCGTCTGCGACTTGGGCTTCTTGCCGAGCGTCTTGAGCGCGCGACGAGCGACTTCGCGTCCCACGCCGTCCAGGCCTTCCAAGCGCAGAGACTCGCCGCTCTCGTGCAGATTGAGCTTGGTGTTGGCACTCTCTGCGAGCACTTCGAGGATCCGATTGTTGTCGGCGGTCAGAAGCTCGGCAACGCCGGGCTCGAGTGGGATGTTGGAGATGCTGCGCTCGGTCAGGAAGTGGTTCTGGTAGCGCGAGGACGCCACCGACATGAGACGCTGCGCCTCCTGGCCAATGGATGCGTCGCCCGCGCTCTGCTCGGTGGTGCGAATGAGCTGGGCTGCTTCCGCTTCCGCGTCCTCGATCCAGCTGGCGCGAAGCTCCTCGATGACGCTGTGCGCGCTCCGCCCGGAGAGTTGTTCCAAGCGCGTTCGCAGGCTGGACTCTGTGTCGGCGGCGTTGGCTCGGTAGCTGGCCGCGCGATCGCGAAGTCGCTTGACCTCTTCGTCGCGATCACTCAAGTCCTCCTTGCGATCGCGCAGGGCCTCCTCGACTTCCTGATGCTTGCCCATTTGATTGGCAAGTCGCTGCTCCTTCTTCTCGAGGGCGGAGAGCTCGGCGGCGAGGGCAGCGTCAGCCACTTCCTCCTTGGCAAGAGCCTGTTCACGGGCGCTGTTCTCGGCGCTCAGCGCAGTGCCGCTAACCTCCCGCTGTGCCGCCTTGCGCAGGGCGCTGGCCTCTGCGCGCGCGACCAGTAGCTTCTCGGCGGCAGCCTTGCGTGCCATGCTCAGAGCCACGACGACGCCACCGGCGCCTCCAAGGGCTCCAAACGCGACTACAAGCGCCAGGTCCGACATGCCGCCAGCATAGCAAATTGCCTGCGGCTCAAGGCTACAAGTTGGGGATCATGACGTCGTCGCCAACGCGCTTCTTCTTCCGCTTGACCTTCTTTCGGTGTGCGGTGTCGGGAGGCGCGGGCTGGCTGGCGATAAGCAGCACGCGAACCGGCTTGGCATCACTGGGGGCGAATCGGTAGGTGGTGACTTCGAAGCCGGTGAGAGCAAAGCGCAGGGAAATCTCCGAACTCGTGGCCTCAGTGGTCCAGACGAAAGGCGTCGTGCCCAGGACCAGTCCGTTGGCATCGGTGACCTGGGCTCCAGGAGGCTCGCTGACCAGCTCTACCTCGAGCTTTGTGTTCGGCGGCGTCTGTGGCACGTCGGTGCTCGTCGGGCTGCCAGCATCCTCAGAAACGAGGGCTAGCGCTGCCTCGGCCGGGACCTCGGCCGGGACCGCTGCCTCGACCTCCGCATCGCGCAGGAGGGCGGCCGCAGCGCCACCTCCTCCCGAGAGGAGGGCGATGGCGACCAAGATCAGGATTCGGCCCCTGTGGCTGGTCTGGCGATAGCCATAGGGCGTGCCGATGGTCATGGTCCCGTGGCGCAGGGGTGCGGGCCTGGCCATGGCGGGATGCGCCGGCGCAGCCTCGACACCGCTCGAGCGCACCACGGGTGGAGAGCTGGCCAAGTAGGCCTCGGGATCGAGCAGCGCGGCCTGCAAGTCCTCCATGGTCTGAAAACGCTCGTCCTTGGACTTGGCCAGGCAACGCAGGACGATTTGCTCGACCGAAGGTGAGATCTGCGGATTGAAGCCACGCGGCGCGGGCGGCGTGCGACAGACGTGCTGGACCATCATCTCGCCCATGGTGTTGGCGACAAACGGCAAGCGACCGGTGAGCATGTGAAAGAGCAGCACGCCGAAAGAATAGATATCGGATCGGCCGTCGACGCCCTTGCTCTCAGCTGCTTCCGGCGACATGTATTCTGGCGTGCCGAGCACAACACCAGTGCCGGTAAGTTGCTGGTCGCCCTCGAGCATCTTGGCTAAGCCGAAGTCGAGAATCTTCACGAAGAGCGGATCGCCGAGCTTGTCGACGAGCATGATGTTGTCGGGTTTGAGATCGCGATGGATGATGTTGACGCGGTGCGCGGCCGCGAGCCCGCCTGCGATCTGTGCACCGATATGCAGCGCATCCTCGACCCGCAACTGGTGATGGCGAGTGAACTGATTGAGTGTCTGCCCCTGCAGATACTCCATGATGAAAAAGTGCGCGCCCTCGGGGGAGACGCCAAAATCGTGGACCTCGACGATGTGGTCATTGCCAATGGCCGAGACCGCGCGAGCTTCATTGATGAAGCGCGCCACGACCTCTTTGTTGACGGCTAGATCCTGATGGATCACCTTGAGCGCGACGCTCTTGCCAATCAGCGGGTGCTCAGCGAGGAAGACCTCGCCCATGCCGCCCGAGCCCAATTG
>JAHEAK010000394.1 GCA_024642805.1 Kofleriaceae bacterium
GATGGCGTAGAGCCGACCGAGGTTGCCGGCGTCAGGGTCGCGGGTCTTGGCGAAGTCCTTCGAGTGGCGCAGAGCGGCAGGGTGATTGCCAAAGAGCTCGGCGTCGAAGGTAGCGACGACGGCTGCGCGGTCGAGGCGGTAGTGCGTGCGATACGCGCCGCCAAAGGCCAGCTTGGTGCCGGCAACCGACTCGGAGTCGCTGAGCGCCTCGTACTCGTGCCAGACAGCGCCAGGCACTTTGCCCATGATCTCCGCGCGCAGAGCTTGCGCGGTTGGAGAGCTGGACGCCTCCGAAAGGATGCGCAGTCCGGGTCCCTTGCCAAGGTCGCGCATAGCGGCAATCGCGTCTTTGCGAGCCGCCGACATGGGCTGGCCCTTGTCGCTGCGACGCACGCTCTTGGAGCGATCGGGATCGTAGAGCTCGAGGATGCTGGCCTGGGCGAGCGCCGTCGATGCACCACCGCTGAAGGGGTGCTGCGGATTGCCTTCGATCTTAATAGGTCGGCCATCCATGCAGGTGACCAGGAGACCGGAGGCAACGCCGCCCAGCTCGAAAGCCGATGCGTACTTCTTGGCGATGCCGGGCACGTAGCCCTCGGGGCGACGTGAGAGGGGCATGATCTTCTCTTCGTCCCAGCGGCAGGCTTGCGCCACGCCCGCAAAGGCAAAAGAGGCGCCCATCAGCTGCACGAAGCGACGGCGGGAAAGCGGATCCTTGAGCTGTTCTTCTTGTGCAGGATACTCGCGCTTCAAGAACTCCTTGAATTCCGGCGTATCATCGAGGTCGGAAAGGCTGCGCCAGAAGCCATCTTCCGACGGCCCGTGTGCAGATACTTCAGGCTCGCTTTGCACGCGCCCGCTCTTCGAAATTTTTAGCGATGACATGTTGAGCAATCAGTTCTGGGTTTGAGGTTGTATTGCTTAGCGAGCTCTTCACCGAGCTGGCGACGGTCGGTCTTGGGGTCGTAGCCCATGGTCGTAACTTCTTCGACGGGGCGAAGATTTGGATATGGGTCGCGGTGACAGCCGAGGCACCACTCCATGGTCAGAGGTTTGACCTGGTACACGCGCTTCATGCGATCGATGCGGCCGTGGCAGCTCTCGCAGCCAACGCCGCGCGTCACGTGCGCGCTGTGATTGAAATAGACGTAGTCGGGAAGGTCGTGCACGCGCACCCACTCGACAGGCTTGTCCTGTGATGCGCTCTCACGAATCGGCAAGAGCTTGGGGCTGTCGGCGCGAATGCCGGTGTGGCAATTCATGCACGTCGCCGCCGGAGGCACTGCGGCCTTGGCTGACTCTTCCACCGTGTTGTGGCAGTAGCGACAATCGAGGCCCAACTCGCCCACGTGAAGTTCGTGGGAATAGGGCACCGGTTGCACGGGTTGATAGCCAATGCGAATTGCTTCTGGCGTAACACCGTAAGCAATCACAGCGATCAAGTAGACCGGGCCACCTGCCAGCAGCAGACCCAATGCTTTCTTGAAATTTTCTGTCCACTCGGGAAATTGAAATCGGGGCATAACGTTTTCGGGGGGAATTGGTCACAAAGCGTGAGGTGGTTCAAGTCGCTGACTCTATGGATTCCGCCATTTGCGCTGGCCATGGGATGCGCAGGGCGGACTTCGGGTCGCTGGGCCGTTACGTGAACAAACCTCACGGCGAGATTTATTCAATTAATTACAGGCATATACGATCCAGACTGCGTCGATTCACCGCATGGTGCCTTAAAACCGGCACACAGAGTGGATGCGGCGAGACCTTGCCGATCTGCGACAAAAAGCCACGTGCTTCCATGATCAGTGGATCGAGCGTCGCCTGCGCAGGCCAAGGCTTGCCAGCAGACCGAGGCCAGCGAGCAGGAGGGGCGCGCCGCCACCCCTTGGCCCGGGCCCTACCCGGCAGCCGCCCGACTCTTTCGCCTCTTGATGACAGAAATATCCCGATCCGATATCGCTGCACGCAAAACCTTCGGGACAATTGAGGCCTTTACTGAGGTCGCACTCGTAGACGCACTGCCCTTCCTCGCACAGCGAGGCGCCGCAGTCGTAGTTGTCCTGGCAGTCGCTGCCGAGAACGCCCGGCGGCGCATCGTCGTAATAGCAGACCGGACCGAGAGGCACGATGTCCTGACAGCTCATGCCCTTGGGACAGCGATCGTCGTTCAGGTCGCAAGCTTCGGTGCAGAAGCTTGTACTCAGCTCCGCGCGCCAGACCACGCAGCGCTCACTGAGGCACTGGCTGTCGGCGCGGCACAGCTCACCGACCTCGCGATCCTGGCAGTCGACGTCGGGCAACGCGCAGCCGGCGGTGCAAGTGCCATCGGGGCCGCAGGGCTGGCAATCAGGATCGTCGATGCAGCCGACGCGCGCACATAATAGGTCAGCGCCACAGGCCGGGTCGTTGTCCTGAATCCACGGTTGCACGAAGCTCTCGGCGTAAAGCTCGACGCGGGTGTCGCCGTTGTGGGGCGAGGTGCAGCCTTCGATGCCAAAGGAGTGCACACCGGCCAAATAGGTAACGCCCTCTTTGACCATGTAGGAGGGCCCGCCGCTGTCGCCGCTGCAGGTGATGAGCTCGGCGTCACCGGCGATGAAGGTATCTGCGCCGGCTGGCACGGAGGTGACCGTGGTCATGCCTGTGCGCTTCTTGCCGTCTTGCGCCTGGGTGGCTGCGTCGTAAATGCCGAAGCCAACCCTCTCCACAGTGGTTCCGACTTCCTCACTCATGTCGAAGTGACTCAGCGCTACGGCCATGTCCGGATCGACGGGAAAGTTCATGAGCAAGAGACCGATGTCGTGGCCGCCCGAAAGATCTCCTGTCCACATGGGATGCGCGATGGTGTCCTTGACGCCGATGCGCACGCCCTCGCCTTCGATGTCGGTGCCAAAGAAGATCGTCACATTGGGATCGCCAACCAACATGTCCACGCAGTGCGCGGCGGTCGCGACCACGCTTGGCGAGACCAGGGTGCCGGTGCAAAAGGCGTGACCGGATCGGCTGAGAGCAACCGCTTCGGGGTGACCGTCATCGACGGTTCCGAAAATCAGGGGCTCACTGGCGCGAGCGAGGGTGTCGACACCGCCCTGGCAGGCGCTCAAGCTCGCTAGCGCGAGAGCGGCGAGCACACGACGAAGGTGGAGGACGATAGAGAAGCCTTGCACGGGCCATTGCTACCACAGCCGCTCATGGCCGTAGTGAGCAAATCTCTGGTGGGCGCCTAGCGCTCGGCGTTTGCCAGATCGAGCACGAAGGCCGCGAGCTCAGGACCGCGGTCTTCCTGCAAGAAGTGGCCGCCGCCGATGATGGTGGTGTGCTCGACCTCTTTGGCACCGACGATGGCCGCCCGAAGGACCTTGTCGGCCCCCTTGGTGATGGGATCGCCGTCGCTGAAGGCGGTGGCAAAGGGCTTCTCGAAGCCAGCCAGCTTGCTCCACAGCTCTTGATTCACCTTGGCGTCCTTGGACTCGGCATCGGTCGGCACCAACATAGGAAATTTTCTGGCGCCCATCTTGTACGACTCGTCAGGGAAGGGCGCGTTGTAGGCAGCCAGGACCTGGGCACTCAGCGTACTTCGGCAGCCGCCTTGAATGATCTTGCCCACGTCGAACTCGGGCGTGCTTTGAGAAAAGTTCTGCCAGGTCTTGAACGCTTCGGTCACGGGCTCGCGACCACTTGGCAAGAAGGTGTTGGCTGCGACCACCATGCTGAAGAGATCGGGATGGCGCGCCACCAAGCGCAAGCCGAGCAGGCCGCCCCAGTCCTGACAGACGAGCACGATGCGCTTTAGGCCCATGCCCTTGACGAAGGCCGTGAGCCAGTCTTCGTGTGCCTGGTAGCTGTAGTCGCTTTGTGAGGCCGGCTTGTCGGAACGACCGAATCCGATCAGATCGGGAGCGATGGCCCGATAGCCTGCTTCGGCGATAATCGGAATCATCTTGCGATACAGAAAGCTCCACGAGGGCTCGCCGTGCAGCATGAGCACTGGCTGGGCGTTTCGTGGCCCTTCATCGACATAGTGCACACGCAGCTCGTGATGCTCCCTCAACACATGATATTTGGGAGTGTAGGGGTAGCCAGGCAGCCCCTGGAATCGGGAATCGGGTGTGCGCAAGACTTCCATGGAGCGGGACAATAGCAGTGAGGCTGGCGCGTTGACACTCGTTGCTTCGCTATTTGTGCGGCGACTCTCCTTGCTCGTATGTGTCTTGAGCATGTGCATGAGCAGTTGCAGTTGCGATGGCAACGAGCAAGGTCATCGCGTCGCGCCCCCCGGTGGTGATCTGCAATTTGCTCCCGCGCCGCGTGAGGCCTACGACGAGCAAATCGCGCAGGCCTGCGGGGAACTTGGCGCCAGCGCGCGTGGCGAGCGCGAGCTCTTGCGCATGCCCTACTTGCAGTCCGTGCACGCAAGCGGCGCCGAGATCGTTTGGGTCGCTCAGAGCGAGAGCGCTAGCGTGCGAGTGCGCGCTCTCGATGGCAGTGATGAGCTAGTCGCCAGTAGCGCCGACGCCAGCGCCAAGCCAGCCAAGGGCTCACAGCGATTCGTGCGTCTCGAAGGCCTTAGCAGCGCCAGCCTGTACTGCTACGAGCTAGAAGACGGCGGCGAGCTCTTGTATCGCGGTGGATTGCGAACGGCTCCCGGCGCACAGGCATCGATTCGCTTCGCGGCCATGGGCGATCTGGGCAAGGACACCGGCGATCAACACGCGGTCCTGCAACAACTCGAGTCCTTCTCCTCCGAGCTCCTTGTCCTCATGGGTGACGTCGCCTATGACACCGGTACTCTGACGCAGTTCGAGAGCTACTTCTTTTCGGTCTATCGTGACTACTTAGCGCTGGTGCCAGTCTTTCCCGCCACCGGCAATCACGACTATGGCGATGCCGATGCCGAAGCCTTCCGCCAGGTCTTTCGCCTCTTCGACAACGGCGTCGCTGGCGAGAGCGAGCGCTGGTATGGCTTCGAGTGGGGTCCAATTCACTTCATCGTCCTCGACACCCAGCGTGAACTTGCCCAGCAGGCCGAGTGGATGCGGCAGGAGCTTGCTGACAAGAGCTTGCCCTGGCGCGTGGTCGTCATGCACAAGCCTCCCTATTCGTCTGGTCAGCACGGCTCAGACAAAGCGGTGCAGGAGCAGCTGGTGCCTGTCTTCGAAGAGCTCGGCGTCGATCTGGTCCTGTGCGGGCACGAGCATAGCTACGAGCGCACCACCAGCATCGGCGGCGTCGTCTACGTCATAAGTGGCGGAGGCGGGCGCGGCACCCGCGAGGTCGGAACATCCTCGTTCACGGCATTTTCGGCGCGCGTGGCGCACTTCGTGTTTGTGGAAGCTGACCCGCAGACGCTGACTCTGCACGCCATCGATGCCTCGGGCGTCGAGTTCGACTCGATGCGCCTGCAGAAATAGCTACTCACCGGGCTACTCACCGGGCTACTCACCTGAGTGCTGGCATTTGCTGCTGGCCGCGCGAGCCAGCGGGCGTAGAATGAGGCATGGCCGCCAAGGACGATGCGAACGACCACCCCGATGCCATCGTGCTGCCCGGCACGAGCGGCAAGGATCTGGTCGGCGGCGAGGGCGATGAACCG
>JAHEAK010000395.1 GCA_024642805.1 Kofleriaceae bacterium
GGGGAATTTCTATTACGGCGATGGCAAGACCTTCTACAGACAACGAGTGAGTCTGTTTTCTTCCGACGACTCGACCAGCAAATACGTTTTCTGGGCACCCAACGCCCTGGCACAGCACAGCGAGGGCGGTCGACTCACTAAGAGTGCCGAAGGCGAGTGGAGCCTCAGCTGCGGGGGTGTCGAGCAAGCGCTGCAAGAGGTGGCCGGCGACGAGCACGTGCGGCTAGAGAACGCCGACTTCAAGGAGGAAAAATTTCAGCGCGAGGTGCGCTTTGCCGCGCGCGACGAAGAGGGGCGCTACTACATCGTCGACAGTTTGCGCGACGGCTACGAGCAAGATTGGCGGCTCTTTGTGGGTAGGCGCGGCAAGCTCAAAGAGCTGCGCCTTCAAGATGTCGTGAGTGACTCTGGCGGCGATGTCTTTGCCACCAGCAGTGGCGATCTCAGCTTCGAAAGACGCGGTCGTAAGCGGCTGGCGGTGTGGAGTCACAATTCTTCGAGCGAAGAACTCACCTTTGTTCCGCCCGAGCTCAATACGCAACTCTTCTATGCTGGGCTCGGCATCTACAGCGAAGGGCTAGGTACGCCGTGCGATTGAAGACATCGCTAGCGCTGAGCCTCGCCTTGACGGCGGGCGCCTTCGGCACATCTTTCGGCCCCGCTCTTGGCGCGCCAGAGGCCCTCGACACCGAGCACCACTTGCGGCTCACGCCCGAGCAAGCCCAGGATCTCATCGTACTCACCGATACCAAGGGGCACTTCCTCGTCGTCTCCAAACCGCAGAGTGGCCTCTTTTTCATGTCCTATGGCGATGCCAAGGTTTTGCATGAGCTCGAAGTCAACGCGAGAACCTTCGAGCCCGACTCGAGTCTGGTCTGGGCCCTCGAGTCCAATCGACTACAGGAGCCCTCGACCGTCCTGGCTGCCAACGCCAGGCTCAGCTCGTGGACGCTCAGGTGCGGCGAGCGCACTAGCGCGCTGGCCATCGCCGATGAGCAGCAACGCACCGAGGTCCTGGCTGCGTCCTTCCTGCCTCCTCGTTGGCAACGGCATCCCTACCTGCTCTCGCGCGACAATCGAGGTGTGTACTACTACGTCGACGATCTCAAAGGCGACGAGCAGGACATGCAGCTGTACGTGGGGCGACCAGGCAAGATGATCCTGCAGACGCTCGAGCACGTGGTCAGCGACTCCGAGGGCGACATCCTGTTCACCAAACAGGGCAAGCTTCGCATCGATGGGCGTTATGGCAGCATGTCGCGTCAGGTCACGTGGATCGCTGGCAAGAAGCGCACGGAGCTCGTGCACCTTGGCCAGCAGGGCGACATCAAGCTCATCTACGACACCCTTGGCGTCTATGACGGCCAGAAGCTCGGCGACCCCTGCGAAGACATCTAGCAGGCTGCTGAAAAGGAGCCACGAGCGCCGGTGGTAGCGAGACTTGCGTTAGGCCGTGGGTCCTGGGCATGGCAGGGGTCGCGGTTGGCCGTGCGCCTGGGCGTGGCAGGGCCCAGTGGCCGTGCGCAAAGAGTCCTCGCCGATTGGAAACCGCGATCTTCGCTTGGTCTGTGCGTGTGCCATCGTGGTTGCCGGCTGCGTATTTGCGCTGACCACTGGACCCTTGCCAGCCCAGGCGGCCGCCCGCAAGGGCTGCGTCCACCGACAATCAACCGTTCATCTGCCGTTTGAGCATTGCTGGCGTGTGATTGCTGAATTTTTTGAGCAGGCGGGCAGGGGCCACGCTACAGGCCTGCCGCTTGGCGCAGTTTGCTGAGCGCCGCTTCGAAACCCTGGCAGATCTGCTGGTACTCGCGGTGCACGCCATCGCTGACGATGAGCTGACCTGCGACTTCTACGCGATCGACCGCTCGAGGGGAGGCCGCAAACACGACAGCGTCGTCGAGCCTGTCCTCGCTCGCGCCGATGAGGGCGGCATCGTCGGCACGCAAGAGCACGCGATCGTGATCCTGCTGGCCAGCCATGCCGATGGCCGCATAGCCCTCGGCGCTGGCAGCTTCCAAAAGGGTGCTCGCTTCGGCGACCACCGTGCGTTTTTGATCGCGTGTGCGCTGATCGAGCTCGATGGCGCGCGCCTCCTCGAAGGGATCGCTGATGGCGTAGCTATCGACGCCCGTGCACAGCCTGGCACCGGAACGCAGGAGGCGGCTGGCATCGCAGTGGCCATCGCCGAGATCGCGCTCGGTCGTGCGGCACACGCACACGAAGGCGCGCGCATGGCCGAGAGCCAGGGCTTCCGCGTCGTCGATATGGGTTGCGTGCACGGCCACGAAGCGCTCATTGAGGTGACCGTCATGGGCCATGAGGGCGACCGGCGTCATGCCGTGCTCCGCCACGCACTCCTCGAGCTCTCTGGCTTGCTCGCTCAGGTGCATGTGCACGGGCATGCCAGCGGCATTGGCCACCTGCGAGGCCTGGCGGATGCTCTCGCGCCTAACCGCTCGCACGCTGTGCAAGGCCAGACCGATCTGAACCCCCTCGCGATCTTGATAGCGCGTGCGCAAGCTCTCGAGATCGAGGAGGGCAAGGTCGAGGCTGCTGTCACAGAAGCGCTCCTGACCGGCTTGCAGTGCCTGTTGGAAACCCGCTCGCTCATAGATCACGCGCAAGAGGCAGATGCGAATGCCGACATCCTGCGCGGCCTCGATGAGGGCATCGGCAAGCGCCGTGCGAGTATCGTAGGGCTGGCCGCCTGCCTGATGGTGCAGATAGTGAAACTCGCCAACGGCGGTGACACCCGCCATCGCCAGCTCGGCGTAGGCAAAGCGCGCGACCTGATACATGGTCTCGGGATCGAGCTGGCCGGCTAGCGCATACATATAGCCGCGCCACGACCAGAAGGAGCCCGCGCTGGCGCTCTGCCGTTGGCACTGGCTGCGCAAGGCCCGCTGAAAGGCGTGGGAATGCGCGCTCGCCAGCCCGGGAATTTCGATGTGGGAACCGCGACGCTTGGCCAGCATGCGTGCACGCTAACAGCAGCGCCCCCTCGCCAACAAGCGCCGCCACCCAGGTGCGTGGTGGCGGCGCAGGGCCATCCGCGGGGCCGCCAGGCGCTCGGCGAGGATGCTGACATTGGTGTCCGAGTTCCGGGGCGGATCCAAAAGTCACAGGCACTAAGCCCGGAAGATTGCACGCGAGCGAAAGCGGCACGAGCCCTGCGATAGCCGCGGCGCAGGAGGACATGATGCATCGTATTCATTGGGGCCTGTTGACGGCTCTCGTACTCGCGGCCTGCGGAGCGGACCAAGCGCCCTACAACGGTAGTGATTTTTCAAGTGACGCTGGCGCCGGCTTGCCCGACTGCTTTTCGTCCAACGAATGCCCGACGGGCTTCACCTGTTCGGAGTTTGGCAGCTGCGTGCCGCCCGTCCCTGGCGATCCTGATGCCGGCGGCGGTGGACCGGTCGAGGTCGAGGTCGAGCTGAGCGCGCCAACGCATTCCGATCGCTACGTGTACGTGGCCATGAGTGAGCTTGACTCGCTGGCGCGCATCGACGGCATGACGCTGGAAGTGTCATCCATTCCAGTGGGTGATCAGCCCGAGATTCTGGCTGCGATTCCCAATTCCGATGGCGTCGTTGTGTTGGATCGCAACAATGGAACGGTCTCTATCGTGCGGCCGAGCGGTGAGCTCGACGACACGCGCGTGGTGCCAACTCTCGCCAATATGAATCGACTGTCAGTCGATCCGACTGGCTCCTACGCCCTGGCCTGGTTCGATCTCCGCCAAGCCGCACAAGACGCCGGTGGTCTAGGCGGGGTCGGTCCGATCGGCTCCTTTCAAGACGTCACTGTCATTCGCCTGGCACAGGACGCAGAGCGCTCCGTGGACCTCACGGTCGGCTTTCGGCCCAGGGAAATCGAGTTCGATGCCGCTGGCACCCGCGCCTTCGTCGTCACTGACGATGGGGTTTCGGTCATTGCCCTCGCCGATGTCGTTGACGCTGGGCCGACCATCGTCGCGCCCATCGCCGTGCAGGATGATCCACTTGCCAATCCGCTGGACATCGAGGTTAACGTGGTCGCCTCCGGTGCCTTTGCAGCGGTGCGCGAGCGCTTCAAGTCGGAGCTGCGCGTAGTCCAGCTCTCCGGCCCCGGCGTCGGTGCGATGAGCACGATCGATCTGCCCTCCGAGCCAACCGATGTCGACTTGGCAAGCGACGGCAGCGAAGCCTATGCAGTGCTGCGCGATAGCAGCGAGCTGGCCATCCTCGACATGAGTGGCGGACTGCCCTCCGACGCCGATCTGCAACTGGTGCCGCTCGGTGCTCAGATCGTCGGCTCCATGGTTCTGGCGCCCAATGGCGATCAGGCCGTGCTCTTCACCAACGCCAGTTCGCAAGAGGGAATCACACTGGTCGATCTGGCCGATGCTGCCCACCCCGTGCAGCGCTACTCCCTACAGAAGAGCGTTCGCTCGCTCGGCTATGACCCCACAGGCACCAGCCTCATCGTCACGCATGCAAAAGGCTTCGGCGACCCTTTCGAAAATGGCATCAGCTTCGATGAGTTCATCGATCGCAGCTTCGGCTACTCGATCGTCGATGTCGCCACGGGCTTCGACAAGCTGCAAATCACCACCGCCGATCCTGGCACTTTCAGCTTCTCGACCACGACACCTCGGGCCTATGTCTTGCTCGACGGCGGCGACGCCGATGGCGCCACGGCTCAGACCCACATCATCGAGCTCGACACCGGCGTCGTGCGCATCCAGACCATGAGCTCGCCACCTGAGAGTGTCGGCATTCTTCCCAATGCCGGCATGGCTTTCGTCAATCAGCGGCATCCGCTCGGCAGGGTGTCCTTTATCAACGTGGTCACCGACGCGATGCGAACGGTGACGGGATTCGATCTCAATAGTCGCATCGTCGACTAGGTATGTCTCGGCAATGCGCCCCTGGGGCAAGGAATAGACTATGAATACAAGACAACTTCTTAGGCCTCTCTTGTTGCTCGCGCTGCTCAGCAGCGCTTGCTTTGGCGACTCCGAGCGAGATGAGAGCTGGGATCGCGAACGTACGGTCATCGGCCCGGTCGCCATCAAGTCGCGCCTCGCCTACGTCGACACTGCGCGAGACCGCGTGCTCGCCATCGAGACCGCTGAGGGCAAGCCGAGCTTGCGCAACTACCACATTGGCCGCAATGCCATCTTCGCGGTGCCGACTCCTGACCGCGAGCATTTGGCCGTCATCACGCGAGGCGAAGAGGCGCTGCGCAAGGGGCAGATCGACGAAGAGCCTCTTTTGTGGCTGGTGGATGTGTCGCGTGCCGGAGCGAAACCGCTCAGCTATCCCATCGGCGCTCCCTTCGATCGCTTAGCGGTCTCGAGTGATGGGCGTCTCGCGGTTGCGTATTTCTCGTCGGGCGGCTTCGATGCCACCTCCGGTGTGTTCCGCAACCCCAATGAGCTGGCGGTCATCGATCTGCAGCGCGAGGCCGATGACAGCAATCCCGTGCTGCGAACCGTGCGCTCCTTCGGCTCGGCGCCAGATGGTGTGGTGCTCTCGCCGCCCATGGTCATTCCCGGAGCCGAGGACGCAAGCCCTCGAGTCTTTGCCTTCATCATG
>JAHEAK010000396.1 GCA_024642805.1 Kofleriaceae bacterium
ATTGCTGCCACCGGCCCGTATTTGCATGATGGGCGCGCGGGAACCATCGAAGAGGCCATCCTCTGGCATGGTGGTGAGGCGACCAAGAGCCGTAACGCCTATGCGTCCCTATCACCTCGGGAGAAGAGCGATTTGCTCGAGTTCCTGCTCAGCCTGGGCGGTCGCGATCAAGCGACCGGCGGCCTCTTGCGCCCCGATCAACCGGTGCCAGGGGTCGGCGAGTACGGCGGCCCTCAAGAGGAGCTCTCCCAGGCCGATGCCCAGAGCTTTTCCGATGGTCGCAGGCTCTTCGACCACGAGCACTCGACGGCCGAGGGACTGGGTGGCCCGAGACTCAACGGTGATTCCTGTCGCGCATGCCACTTCGAACCAGAAGTTGGCGGAGCCGGTCCGCGCGGCACCAACGTCATGCGTCACGGCGTTGCCAGCGACGCCGGTCAATTCGTCATGCCCCAGGTGGGAACCAGTGTTCTGCACAAATCGAGCGCGCTCTTCGACAGCGCTAACTTTCCGCAGACCGACGCCACCATCTTCGAACAACGCCAGTCACCCTCGCTCTTTGGTGTTGGTCTCATTGATGGCATCGCGGATCCAACCGTGGCCGCGAATGCCGATCCAAACGATGAGGATGGCGATGGCATCTCCGGCAGAGTGTCGATCACCGATGGCGGTCAGGTTGGCAAGTTCGGTTGGAAGGCGCAGGTTCCAAGCCTGGCCGAGTTCGTGCGCGATGCCGTGTCCGTGGAGCTGGGCATGACACTGCCCCGCCAGGAAGGCCTGTCCTTCGGCAAGATCTACGACAACGACGATGTTGCCGATCCTGAACTGGGTCTGGAGGAGGCATCGTCCCTGCTCTTCTTCATGAGCAAGCTTGCCGCTCCGACGCGCAACCTCGCTGGTGACCAAGCGGCGATCTCCCGCGGCGAGACGCTCTTTGCCGACGCCAAGTGCACGTCCTGCCATATGCCGACCCTTGCGGGTGCGTCTGGGCCTGTTGCCCTGTACTCGGATCTCCTGCTGCACGAAATCTTGCCTACTGGGCACCTCGGCATCGAAGACGCATCCGCCAACATGCGCGAGTTTCGCACCGCGCCTCTGTGGGGCATCGGGGTCACCGGTCCCTACTTGCACGACGGCTCCGCTGACACCCTGTCAGAGGCCATCTTGGCCCATGCCGGTGAAGCCGAGGCCAGTCGCTCCGCCTTCGAAGCGCTCTCGGAAGCCGAGCGCTCCGATCTACTCGCATTCCTGGGGAGTCTCTAGTGCAACCCTCACGCTCTGCCCTGCTCCTACTCGTCGCCATCGCCGCCGCCAGCGGCTGTGACGACGATGCGCCTGCCAACCCTGACGCATCGGTGGCCGCCGATTCGGCCGAGCTCAGTGACGAGCTGTCGATGCCAGCAGTGCCCACCGTCGACAGCTCCAAGTTCCGCGGCTCTGAGTCCTGCGGAAGCTGTCACGTCCAGCACTACCAGGAGTGGCGCACCTCGATGCACTCCTATGCCATGGTCGATCCTGTCTACCGCGCACTGGTCAGCATTCGCCAGGAGGACTTTGCGGGCAACCAAGATCGCTTCTGTCTGCAGTGTCACTCGCCCATCGGCACACGCAGTGGCGACATCCAACCAGGTTTCTCCTTTGAGAATCTCCAGAACATCACGCTCGAAGGCGTGAACTGCGAGACCTGCCACTCGACCAGTGCCGTTCAGCGACCTTTTAACGCTGGCCTGGTACTCGACGTTGGTGGCCCGATGAAGGGTCCGATCAAGAACGCTCAGCAAACCGCTGGTCACCAGACCGAGTACTCCGAGCTCCTGCAGGGCTCGCGTATGTGCGCCAGCTGCCATGACGTCGTCGAGGTGAGCGGTCTAAATCTCGAGAGGCCCTATGAAGAGTGGCTGCAATCACCGGCGGCGGCCGAAGGCGTCGAGTGCCAGAGCTGTCATATGGCTGGCTACAGCGGCAAGGCGACCGAGGTCTCACCCGAGCGAGACTTGCACGAGCACTTCTTCGTCGGTGTCGACATGCCTCTCACTGACGATTACCTGCCCGACGCCCAGGCTCTCGACGATCTGCGCGGGCGAATCTCGCAACTGCTAGAAGGCTCGGCGACGATCTCGATGAACGCCACAGCGGCTCCCGCGGGTCAACAGATCGATCTCTTCGTGAGCCTCCACAACAACATCGTCGCTCACAACATCCCGACCGGCTCCACCTTCAACCGGCAGGTCTGGCTCGAGGTCATTGCCACCGACGCCGATAACAACGTCCTCTACGAGACCGGCACCCTGGATGCCAATGACGACCTGCGCAACTACTGGTCCGACGAAGACCCCTTCGGCGACAGCGACCTGCTCGAGTTCGGCTCGCGACTCACCGACCGAGACGGGAATCCAGAGTTATTCTCATGGCGAGCCACCGAGCACCACACCAACTCACTCTCACCACTCTACGATCGCACCAGCACGCTCTTCATTCCAACAGCGTCTAACACCAATGGTCCTGTACACATCGAGGCTCGCTTGCGCTTTCGCAGCTTTCCCCCGCACTTGCTCAGAAAGCTTGCACTCGACGAATACCTGAGCAAACTGGAGATCTTTGACATCGACTCGCTCTCCATCGATGTGGACCTGCTCGCTCCCTAGGGGGCGGCAGCGGGCCCTTGGCCTGGGTCTGGCGCTCGGCATGCTGGCCCTGGGCGCCTGTGGGGAGTCCCGCGAGCAGCAGGGCGCAAGGGGGGCGCAGCGCGCGAGCGAGCAAGGCCGCGCGCACGAGCAAGAGGGCGACCAGAAGCGGAGCGGCACCCTCGTGAACGACGACGAGCGAAGCTCCGCCGCACCGCGCGAGGACGAGCCGAGCGGCCTCGACGACGAGTCGAGCGCCGCTGTACAGAGCAACCTCTTCGCGATCGGCGATGAGGTGCTGCCACCACTCTGCGAGGGCAGTGTACCTGCACAGCTAGGCGCCCGCATCGAGGTCCAGATCTGGGCTCCCGAGAGTCTTGCTCGCGAGCGCCTGCTCAGCCACACGCAAGCGCTTGCCCGCTCGATGCGCGACCTCGGTATCACCTTCGAGTCGGTCGGCAAGGTGCGTGCGTTTGACGAGAGCGCCCTCTTCATAAACGCGGGCAGCGATGGCGCTCGCGCACTCGCCGAGGCCGAGCGCGGCAACACTCCCCTACCCCAGAAGGACAAAAGGGCCCTCATGGCGACGCTCATAAGCGCCCCGCTGCGCCGGCTTCTGCACGCGATGTCGCCAGCCACGAAGAGAGAAGTGCAATTGGTCTTCGTCGATCGCATCGCCAGCATCGACAGCCCCATCGCCGCGGGCCTGCGCCACCCTGCGGGCCTGACCCTCTCGCCTTGGTTGCCGCCAAGCGAGGATGACGAGTCCCTCACAGAGTTCATCGGCGTGCAGCGCGCGGAGCTTGCTGCGCCCGTCATTCTTCTCTCGATGCACGAGCTGTCGAGACTGGATCCCGATCTGCGAGCGAGCACGCCAGCTCATGAGATGGGACATGCCTTTGGCCTCAGCCACGGCGGCGGGCGCGCCAACCTGATGTCGCCGCAGCGGCGCGCGCGTTGTCGGCCGGGCCTGCAAGAGGCACAGATCGCCATTCTGCGGGCAAACCTATCGCCCCCGGCCACCGGCGACGCGACCTCGTCAGTCGCGCCATCACTGGCGCCCTAGCAGGCTGCTGAACAATTCAGCAATCACGCGCTAGCTGTGCTCAAACTGCTGGTGCACGGTTGATTTGTCGGTGGACAATGCCGTTGCCATCGGTAGCACCGCCACCAGGGTGGCGATGGCTCTGGTGTCTTCGCCGGTCGCATTGGTTCCCCACCAATAAAAGGTCTTTCTATCTGCGCCGCCTGGGCTGGCATGGGTCCAGTGGTCAGCACAAATACGCAGCCGGCAACCACGATGGCAAACGCACAGACCAAGCGAAGATCGCAGTCCCCAAATCGGCGAGGACTCTTTGCGCACGGCCACTTCGGGCCCATGCCACGTCCAGGCCCCACGGCCTAACGCAAGACGTGCTACCACCGGCGCTCGCTCCCATTTTTTTGGCAGCCTGCTAGGTCTCAGTTGGCCGAGATGCGCTCGTAGCTAGCTTCAGGACACATGGAGCGCATCTTGGCGATGAGCGACTCCGGTACTCGGAGCGTGGCCGTCCAGCTGTCTTCGCTGTAGCTCTCCTCGCTCACGCCGCAGTTTGCCTTGGCGAAGGCCTGCAGCTTGCCGCTGTCGAGGGGCGCGATGATTTGGAAGGTGATGCAGCTGTCCTGGTAGCGAGTGCGCACCAAGTCGCTGAGATCCTCGATGCCTTCCCCGGTCACCGCGCTAATCACAACGGTCTCGGGCAGACGTGCTCGCAAGACGGTGATGCTGTCAGGATCGGCGACCAGATCCGCCTTGTTGAGCACGCAGATGAGCTTGGAGAGATCACAGCCAAGATCCTCCAGCACCTCCTCGACGGTATCGATCTGCTCGCTCACTTGTGGGTGCGAGGCATCGATGACGTGCAGAAGCAAATCGGCCTCGAGCGCTTCTTGGAGTGTCGATCGAAAGCTGGCAACCAATTGGTGCGGAAGCGATCGCACGAACCCAACGGTGTCGGAGAGCATGGTCTCGATGCCGCCAGGCAGACGCCATCGGCGGGTCTTGGTGTCGAGCGTGGCAAAGAGCTGATCGGCCGAGTAGGTATCGGCGGCCGTCAGTTGATTGAGCAATGTGCTCTTGCCAGCGTTGGTGTAGCCGACCAGACCGACGCAGTAGTGCTTGCCAACCCGAGCATCGACTTCGCGACGTCTGCGCTTGTGAATGACCGCCAGCTCCTCTTTCAAGCGCGAGATGCGCTTGCCAATGAGTCGACGATCGATCTCGATTTGCTTCTCACCAGGCCCCCGAAGGCCCAGACCACCCGCACCACCGCCACCACTTTGCCTCTCCAGGTGGCTCCACATGCCGCGCAGACGCGGTGCCGTGTATTCCAGCTGGGCCAGCTCGACTTGCACGCGGGCCTCTCGGGTCCGGGCGCGACCAGCGAAGATGTCGAGAATGAGCTCGCTGCGGTCGATGACTCGACAGCCGACGATCTTCTCGAGAGAGCGAACTTGCGCCGGTGAGAGCTCGTTGTCGAACACCACCAGGTTGGCTTCATTGCCTGTGACCAGCTCGGCAAGAAACTCGGCCTTGCCACTGCCGATGTACGTCGCGGGCGAAGCGCTGCGACTGTCGCCAAAGCGCTGGATCAGGCGCGCCACGCTCTCGCCGCCTGCTGCGGATACCAGACTCTCCAGCTCGTCGAGATGTACATCGGCCAGCGCGAGGTCGCGACCGTGATACGCGCCGACCAACACGGCCTTCTCAGCAACTTCTTGTCGTTTCTCAATCACGTGATGGGCGCTTACCTGGTTGTGGAGATTGGCTTAGTAGTGCGGAGGCTTGTCATCGGCCGGTCCAATCTCATGGCCTCCCACACTATCCTGAAGCTCGGTGAGCTGTCGCTCCAATCGTTGTACTCGCAGCGAAAAGCTGCGCACGACTTCATCCAAGTCGCTGAG
>JAHEAK010000397.1 GCA_024642805.1 Kofleriaceae bacterium
CTACCAACATCCTGATGGGCGGCATTCGCGCTCTGGTCGACAGCTGCCAGCTCAGTGGCGCGCACGTCTTGTTTTGCAGCGAAGCGGAAGCCGAGCGCATGCAGGGCGCCGGCTTTGCGCGCCGATCGAGCTATCAGTTTCACTGGCACAACCGCGGCTATGCCAGCTTCGAGGACTTCCTGGCTGGCCTCAAGTCGCGCAAGCGCAAGCAGCTGCGCAAGGAGAGGGCGCGCGCGCTCGAGGCCATTGACTCCATCGAGTTCGTCCCCGCCAAGGACTGGCAAGACGAGGACCTCAGCGCGCTCGATCGCTTCTATCGCGCGACCGTGCACGAGCACGGCGGCCACGATTATCTGCGGCCCGGCTTCTTTGAGCGAATCGCCAACAACCTGCCGACGGTGGCCTACTTTGCACGGGCACGGCGCGGAGGGCGAACCGTCGCCGGGGCTCTCTTCTTCGAGGGCCAAGACGCCCTCTACGGCCGCTATTGGGGCTGCGATGAGCAACTCGAGTTCCTACACTTCGAGGTCGCTTACTACGCCGGCATCGAGCGCTGCATCGCCCGCGGCCTGCGTCTCTTCGAGGCCGGCGCGCAAGGAGAGCACAAACTCCTGCGCGGCTTCGAGCCCGCGCTAACCCACAGCTGCCACTGGATCGCAGACCCGCGCTTTGACAAGGCCATTCGCGGCTTCCTCATCCAAGAGGAGGCCGGGGTGCAGCAGCACATGCGTGAGCTGAGCGAGTACGGGCCCTATCGCACACCGGGCGCCGAGTAGCCCGAGCGCGCACCGCTTCCAAGCGAGTCGGCGCCGCCTGGCAGTTGCCACCTCAGCGCGGCTGCCGAGCCCGCACAAGGCTCGAGGCCAAGAGGCCTGGCAACGAGACGCCGGCGTCGGCGTGCTCGATGAGCAGCCCGCCCAAGGTTGCCAAGACACGCCCCAGCATGACGAAGTGGCGCGGGCTTTTGACGCCTGGTATCGCGCGCGTCGCCTCCATGAGCGCTTGCATGGCGGCACGAGGATCCTGCGCCCACTCGCCTAGCGCTTCGTCGCGCCTCAGCATTGCCAAGCTGGTGCTCACCAGCTCCGCGAGTGCTTGCTCCTGGCCGGCGCCAGCCGAGAAGCCGAGCACGCCTAGCTGCAGCGCCAGGCCCGCCGAGTCGCCGATCAAAAGGGCCGCTACCAGGTCGCCATAGGCCTTGCGCACTGGATCGCTGAGCTTCTGCACGCAGCCAAAGTCGAGCATGATCAGGCTGAGCTCGTCATTGATCAGAAAATTGCCGGCGTGCGGGTCAGCGTGGAAGTAGCCATGGACGAAGACCTGATCGCCAAAACTCTGGACCAGGGTGCTCAAGACCTTGGCCTTGTCCTCACGGCCCATCTCGGCCAGAGCGCCGTCGAGGGAGGCTCCCTGCATCCAGCTCATGGTCAAAAGTCGCTTGCTGCTGAGCGCGGGAATGACCTCCGGGACCATGAGACCCGGGCTGCCTTGCAGGATGGCTGCAAAGTCCGCGCAGTTGCCAGCTTCGCGCTCGTAGTCGAGCTCCTCGGCGACGGAGTGAGCGAGTTGCTCGAGGGTTCCTTTGAGATCGAAGGGCAGGGCGCCTTCCGAAATCGACGCGGCCAGGGCGCGCAAGATGGCGATGTCGGTGTGCACTTCGCTGGCCGCTTGTGGGACCTGCACTTTGACGGCGTAGTGTTTGCCCTGGTGATCGACTGCGTGATGCACTTGCGCAAGCGACGCGGCCGCCACCGGCTCTTCGTCAAAGCGGGCAAAACACTCTTCGATGGTTTTGCCCAGCTCGCGCTCGACCTCCTCGCGAATGAGTGCAAAGGGCAGGGCAGGGACCTTGTCGCGCAAGGTGCTGAGCTCGCGAATGTAGGCCTCGGGAAGCAGATCCGGGCGCATGGACAAAAACTGCCCGAGCTTGAGGAAGGTACCGCGAGCTTCGATGCACAGCTCGCGCACGGTGTGGGCGCCGCTTTCGTGTAAGGCCTCCATGCGATCGTGCTGATGGCCTCCCGAAATCGCTGAGCGTCCCATTTCCAGTCGGTAGCGGGCGGCCAGGGTCAGGAGCACGCGGGCTACCTTCATGGCTTTGGGGCTGGCGTGGATGCCTTTGCGCGCGCGGTCGAAACCAAGCGAGAGGGCCTGCGCCAGCTCTCGCGTGTCACTTGCGACCCGTTGGGAGTCGCCCTTGACTTGCTCGATCAAGGTGTCGACGTGACCGACCATGTGGCCTATCAGTTGGACGCTCTGGTCGGCGCTGTTGAGGAGGCGGCGGGTCGCCTCGCGAAGGGAACTGGTCTGTGTGCTTGCTGAATTGCTCATCGTTCCTGCCTATTCGGAGTCGTTTGGGTTGCTCGGGCCCGCGTTGGATGGGCCTGCGTTGGTGGGGCCCGCGTCGCTGGGAGACGGGCTGTCTGTTGCTTGGCCAGGCACACAGGACTGGCATCGAAAGATGGCTTTAATTGGGCCTGCCGAAACCGCGATGGCGGCAGTGCTGTTCTTGGCAAGGATCGCGTTGCACTCGCTGCACACGGCGTTGAGATTGAGTTGGAGAATTTGCCAACCAAGGATGGGATCCTGGCCTGCACTGGCGCTCGCCCCGCCCCGGTGATGGCTGTCCCTGTTAGGGCTGTCTTTGCCAACGGAGCGCACCACAGAGCTTGAGTCGGCGACGATGTCTTCGACCATCTCCACCGTGTTGAGCAGGATGTTGCGGACCAGGTTGGAGACCGAGACGCCAAGGCCGGCGGCCTTCTCCCGGAGCTCCTCATCGAGCTTCTCCGATACTCGTGTGTGCAGAACTCGTTCTTTTCGTTTGTCTTTTCGGTCGTCGCTCACGTTGTGATACGTTTTATATCACAATGTGATACATCGTGCTCGGACAAAGAGCTGCCAGCGGGCGAATCGCGATCGCACCGATCCTTTGCACCCCTTTGCAGGCGCAGCCCAGCCCGCGGCTACTCGCTCGGATGCTTGGCTCGGAACAATCCGAAGGCGCTGGTGTAGCTGTGCAGGAAGGTCTGCCCACGCACCGGGCCGATTTCTCCATTGGAGAAGAATCCGCCCATTGGCACCGTGCCCATCTGATCGTGGAAGAGCGAGGTGTCGTGATTGGGCGAGCCGTAGAGATCCTGGCCGCGTCCCATGCAACTGAAGAGCAAGGCACCGGCCGGGGCCCCGTACTGATGCTTGGACAAAAGCTCCTGCAAATCGGCCGACGAAGTGTGAGCGTCGCGAAGGTGGAACTGCACGATGGAACCTTCGCGCAGCTCGGCACCGATGGCGATGGCCTGATTCTCAGGATCGACGCCGACAATGCTTCGGATCAGGAAGTCGCCGTGCTCGTAAATCTCTTGTTGATCGTGCATGACGATGCCAAGGAAGAGTGAGCTGCGGGCCAGCTCGCGATCGTCGTCGTCCATGGTGGCGAAGAGGCGCTCGAGAGTCATCATCGCCGACTGGCCATCGAGCTCGTAGAGCAGCGAACCGGCCGCACGCGTGATGAACATGGGCGAACCGACTGGTTTGCAGCCCTGGGCCACGATCGTGTCGACTTCGATGTTTCCAGTAAGCGCCAAGCCGACGGCGCCCGTGCGGTAGAGCTTGTCGTTGAGCAGGAGGATGCACTCTCCGGCAGCGCGACCGCCGCTGGCGATGCCGCCGATCTTTGTGCTGTTGGGAAAGGCTGCATCGAACCAGGGCACCAGGGCCTCGGTGTCGCAGGTGAAAGGATCGGTGAGGATGACGAGCTCTGGCTCGGCGTCTGGATCGATGCCCACCTCGCTGGCCCACTTGTCAGGATCGTCTCCCAGGCGGAAGCTCTTGATCTCGACGCCAGGTACGACAGCGCCGACCAGGGCGACCGCGTCCTCGGCCTCGACCTCACTGTGATTGGCAATGACGCCACCGGCACAGCAGCCGAGTTTGGTGGCTTCGGGAAAGCGAGCGTTGAGCGCGCTCGGCAGTGAGCCGTAGTGATCCGAGTGCGAGGCGGAGATGAACGCAAAGATCAAATCTGGATCTTGACCGAGCTCGGCGCGCAGACTTTCACAGGCCTCGTCGATGGCGTCTTCGAGTCTGGAGGTGGTTGCAATGGCACTGGCCCAGCGCATGACCGACTCATACGAGATAAGTACGCGTGATACAAGCCCTCAAGTGACATGCAATGCAAGCCAGAGCAGCTGCTATGGTTCCGGAGATGATCATCTCCGCCGCCGCGCATCGCCTTGCACTCGATGAGTTGAGCGCACAGCTCGACGCCGCAGGCATGAGCGAAAGTGCTGGAATTCATGGGCCCAACTCCCCGGCCTGGCGAATGAACGCGGAGCTTGTCAACTTCTTGGGAGCTGGGCGGGCGGTGCTCTTGCAGTTGGCACATCCCTTTGTGGCGTATGCCATTGCGGAACATTCCGACACCCTTCGCGATGCCCGAGCGAGGTTTCAGCGCACCTTCGAGAACATCTTCAAGATGTGCTTTGGCAGCCGAGCGGAGGCTTTGCAGAGTGCCGCGCACGTCCATCGCATTCACGCGAGGATTCACGGTGTCATTGGCGAAGATGTCGGTCGCTATCGACGAGGCGATCGCTACTTCGCCAACGATGCGCAGGCCTTGCTCTGGGTACACGCCACCCTCATCGACACCAGCATGCATGTGCAGCACTTGCTTGGATGTGCGGGCGCTGTCGAGACGCGCGAGCAGCAGTACACCGACAGCAAGCGCTTTGCCTTGCTCTTCGGGCTGCGCTCGGAAGTGCCCAGCGACCTGAGCGCGTTCGAGCACTACATGAGCGATCGTCTGGCTGGTGATGGCCTGGCGGTCAGCGCACCGGCCCGCCAAATTGCCCACTTCGTGCTCAAGGCGCCAAGTCCTGGTCTCGAGCCAGCCTTCCAGGTGTACCGTGCGATTACTGCCTCGATGTTGCCATGGCGCCTGGCCAGAGCCTTTGACTTGCCCACCGGCAGGCGCGATCGCGCACAGGCGCGGATGGCCATCGCAGGAGTTGCCGCTCTGCGCCGCACACTCCCCGAGGCCCTCTCGCGCATGCCAGAAGCCATGGCTGCCGAGACCCGTCTTGGCCTGCGCGCGCCCAGTCGACTCAGCTCACTCTTGGAAGCGGGGATGCAAAGCAGCTTGCGCCTATGGTCACCGCGGCCAGCCCGCTCGTAGCGGCGCGCCGCCTACTACTTCCACTCGCTCTGCAACGAGAGGAAGAAGACTCGGCCCGGCGCGTACACGCCGAGTCGTTGCTCGTAGTGCTTGCCGCTCAGATTCTCGCCGCGCAGACTCAGTAGCAGGTTGTGACTCAATCTGGCGTGAGCGTCTAGCTGGAGGAGGACGCGACGATCGAGCTCAGTGTTCTTATCAATTTGTGGCCCCACGTATTGCACGCGCGCCGTAGCGCCTCCACGGGCAAGACCCAGGCGCAACCAGGAGCTGAGACGGTGGCGCGGGAAGAAATCCAGGGGATCAGGACCGAGAATCTCCGATTGCGCGTCTCCATAGCTCCAGCTGGCGCCGCCACTGAGCCAGCCCAAGGGGCTGCCTTCGACCTG
>JAHEAK010000398.1 GCA_024642805.1 Kofleriaceae bacterium
CTGCGCTGGTCGGGAATGCTCATGGCATAGTGACCAATGCCGGTGTCGTCCTGACACGAATAGGTGACCGAGATGAATTCGTCGGAGCTGCCCGCGGCATCGACGTTCTCACGGGCAGAGACCTGGCCTTTGCATAGCTTGGCGAGATCCGCTTCCGGCTCGACTTTGTTCTCGCTGGCCGACTTCACTTCGACGGCATCCTGTCCCCAGGCCTCGTGCACCTGGAAGCTGGTGCGAGTGGTCTCGATCCACAAGTCCTTGCGAGCGATGCCTGGGCCCTGGTCACTCGTGCCCTCGCCCTTGCCCTCACCCTTGTCGGCGCCCTGATCAGCGCCCTGGCTCTGGCCCGCTTCGCTCTTCTTCTTCGAACAAGCCGCCGCGCCCATGACGAGGAGGAGAGAGAGAGCCCCGGAAACCACACGAGTGCTGTACATGGTCGACGATCATCCCACTCCTGCTGGCCCGTAGCCAGCGCTCGTGCGAGCTTCCGAGTGACGCGGAGACTGCTACCATAGCCGCGGCTAACGATGCTGAACCTTTCCGAAATTGACTTGAAGCGAGTGCGAGCGGGCGAAATCGTCTCGACCCTCACGGCGCTGGGCCGAGGCGTCACCGAGCTCATCGCGCACGGGCAGTTTCGCGCCGCGCCCGCGCAGGTGTGGAAGATCCTCGATGATGTCGAGGACTATCCAAGGACCATGCCCAAGGTAAAGCTCTCGCAGCTCATCGAGCGACGCGAGCACGGCTTGCGCATGCGCCTTGTCATCGACTCGCCCTTTCCGCTGCCCGATATCAGCTCGACTTACGAATCGGTGCACACGCAGGGCGACGGGCTTTGGAAACGCGAGTGGCGGCAAGTCGACAAAGGCCTGGCCCCGAACTCGGGTAGCTGGACCCTCATTGCCATGCCAGACAACGATGCTCACACCCTGGCCGAGTACCGGGTGGTGGTGACGCCGCTGATTCCCATTCCCAAACGCATCGTGCAGTTTGCGCACAACCTGGTCGTTCCACAGGTATTTCGCTCCGTGGAAGAGCACGCCCGCCAGGTCGTGCTCTAGCGAGCCCGCTTGTTTACACGCTCCTTACACGCGGGACGCGGCAATTGCGTCATGGTGTTGTGGACCCCTCAACCAAGGAAGCTCCATGTCACCGACCATCACCACTCTCGTGTTCTCCATCCTTCTCAGTGCCGCGGCATGCCGACCACAGCCTATCGTCATTCACGCCTCCGAGCCTGTGGCCGCTGGCGCAAGCCTCGCCGCGACGCAGCATGGCGCGCCAAACATCGTCACGGTCCAGGGCATGGCGACCCTGGCTGTCGCTCCTGATGTTCTCGATCTGAACATTGAGCTGCTAGCCGAAGATCGTCGCCCGGATCGCGCCATCAGCGAAATTCGCAAGCGCCAGGCCGCGCTCGAGGCGGCACTCGACGCGCAAGGACTCGCCAAGGTCGAGCGCACGGTCGGTCAGCTTGCATTGCAGGAGCGCTACGAGCAGCGCGGCAACGAGAGCATCAAGGTCGGATACCAGGCCCAGATCATGTTGCGAGTCTGCATCAGAGACTTCGATCAGGTTGGTTCCTTCATGCAGATTGCCTCCGAGAACGGTGCCCGATCGATGAGCACGCAATTTCGCTCCACCACCCTCAGCGAGAAAAAGATGGAAGTGAGAGAACAAGCCGTGGCCGCCGCCATGGCCAAAGCCGAGCAGCTGTCACGGCTCAGTGGCGTCAAGCTCGAAGCCGTTGTCGGCATCAGCGAATCCGATCATCGCGAGGCCTATTGGGGCCAGAGCACGCTGGCCAATTCGTACACGCCCGCGCAGGTCAACTCGGCCCTTCGTCTGGGCGACACCCAGGAGCTGTCCATCGACGTCACGATCAGCTACCGCCTGGCCGAGGGCTAGAGCTCCTCTTCCGAGCCTAGGTCGGGCGAAGCATCCGGGCGGGCCTCCGAGCGCGCCCGAAACGCGTCGCGAATTCCTGCCCAACCGCCAATGGCGACCTCCCAGATGACGCCGATCGTCGAAGTGAGGTACTTGGAAACGACCACCAGGCCAGTGACCAGAACCAGCGTCTCGCTGTCGACACCGAGCACGCCGCCCAAGAGGAATGTGCCACCTTCGACCGCGCTGACCCCAAAGAGCGAAATCGGAATGGCGCGCCCCAAGAGTGGCACCAGGATGAGCGGAACGATCTGCAGCCAGGCCAGCGTGGTGAGCTGCGCATAGACCAGTCCCTGCGCGGCGACGATCAGGGCAAAGCCGACACAGCTAGCGACGAAGGCGCGCGACAGAAAACGAATCCCCTGCAACACGCTCGAGGCCTTGCGCAATATCGTGATCGTTCCCTGGTAGCGGCGAAGCATGAAGATGACCACCACCGCGGACGCGGCAAGTGCAGTGAGCATGATGCCGATGCCCACGGGCGTGAGAGCCATGTCCTGTGAGGCGCGCATCGTTGGCAAGAAAGGCAAGATGCACACGATCATGGCCAGGAGGCCGAAGATGCGATCGATGACGATCGACGCTGCCGAGACCTGCAGGTCACCGGTCGCCCTTTTCATCCGCCACAGGCGCAGGCCTTCGGCAACCAGCGAGCTTGGTAGCCAGATGACGACGAACTCGGCCAGCAGATTTAGGCGCAAGAGAAAGGCGAGGCTCACACCGCTCAGCTGCAACTGCTGTCGACAGATCGACAGCCAGCGATAGGCCACGGCGATGTTGTGGCAGAACATCAGCGCAAAGAAGGCGAGCACGGTGGCGAGCGACAAGCGCTGGGCTCGCTCCATGAGCTTGTGATCGCGAAAAAGCTTGACGACCAGGACAAGTAGGCAGGCAAATACGACCACCTTGGCCACACGAGCCGCAATGGCCAGCACCTGTCGTGAGCCGTGCTCGGTGTTCGTCGTGCGCAACAGAATCAAACCTCGCCGAAGGCCGTCACTATAGCAACCTTAGGGAGCCGGTTGCTGAACCTGGCCAAGTGCTTCGAGGGCCACCTTGAGCTCGGCTTCCTTGAGCAGGCCTGCGCGCCGCATCGATTGCACCAATCGCCTGGCCTTGCGATCGAGCCAGGGCGCATCGTTCTTCGCGCTTCGTCGGAATGGATTGGGCAAGGCAACGGCCAGGCGAGCCGCTTGTGCCGGCGTCAACCTGGCAGCGCTGACCCCGAACCAGCGCTGTGCGGCCGCCTCGGCTCCGAAGACTCCGTCGCCCCATTCGGCAACGTTCAAGTAGATTTCGAGAATGCGATCCTTGGTGAGAGCGTGCTCGAGTCGCCTGGCAATGAAGAGCTCGCGCAGTTTTCGGATCATGCTCTTGGAAGGTGAGAGATAGAGATTCTTGGCCAGCTGCTGGGTGATGGTGCTGCCACCGCGCCGCATGCTTCGGGTCTCCCAGGCTTCGCGAGCGACCTCTTCCATGGCGTCCCAATCGACTCCATCGTGTTTCCAGAACTTGGCGTCTTCCGCGGCCACCACGGCATGGCGCAGGTAGGGCGAGATTTGCTTGAGCGAGCGCCACTTCCAGCGCAGCTTGAGCGGATGCCCCTTGGCCAGTGCCTGCTCCTTGCGCAGCTCGATGAAGGCGGTGGTCTTGGGATTGTGTGCGGCAAGGTAGTCGACATTGGGCAATGACCACCACAGCGCAATGGCGGCCAGCGCAGCCAGGACCATCATGGCCAAGGCGGCAAGGGCCAGACGCCTGCGCCAAGGTCTGGGCGTTTTTGCGCTGCGCTTGTTTGGCGCCACCGATGCTGCGCGTTTGTGAGCCGTCGACACGTCGAGAGTATAGGAAGGCACGGCCGCCTCGTCGAGATTGCCAGTGGATAGCCTGTATCGGGGCAGCTAGCTTGGTACTACAATATAGGGACTACCTTGAGCCGCATCGAAACGCTGACCCAACTGTCCAACTCCCTCGTGCAGAGTGCCAAAGGGATCAAGGTGCTCACCTCGCTATCGTGGCAAGAGAACGCGGCGGGCGCGTTTCTGGACAGCTGGCGCAAGGGCAATCCGACCCCGCCTCTGGCGGCGGAGCTCGAATCCGCCGCGCCTAGCGACAACGCGCTTGCCACCATCGAAGCCAGCTGCGACCTCAACGATCCCAGCGCAAAGCTCATCGCCGATACCGCGTATAGCTATCGCTTGGCTGTCGAGCTTCTGCGCAACCAGGGGACACCTGAGTTCTACCGCATCAGTAAAGAGCTCTACGGTGGCAGTGACGGACGACTGCCAGGCTCCTCGCTACGACATCGAGAAGCGGCCGCCAAGCTCCTGGAGACGACCACGGCCCTGTCCAGCTCGATCGATCCGCATGAATACGATCAGTGCGTGACGGCGCAGGGCATTGCCGAGGCACTGCAAAACGAGTGGAGTGATTTCTTCGATTCGCCGATGAAGGTCATCATCGATCCAACCCTCAGCTCGAAGGCGGCCGCTTCGGCGACCAGCATTCGCTTGCGCTCGGGCACCTGTTTCTCACGTCAAGACGCCGCTCAGCTCTCGGCCCATGAGATTGGCGTGCACAGCTTGACGGCCCGTAATGGCCGTTCCCAGCCCGTTCTCAATGTGCTCGGCCTCGGCGCACCGCGCACCACGGCCACGCAAGAAGGCCTTGCCACCTTTGCCGAGCTGGTCACCGGCGCCATCGACCTGGCGCGCCTGCGACGTCTCGCTCTGCGCATCTGCGCCATCGGATTGGCCGAGGACGGCGCCAACTTCATCGAGATCTTCAATTACCTGCTCGAGGTCGGCGAGACCCCAGATGAAGCCGTGCACACGACCATGCGAATCTTTCGGGGAGGCGATGTCAATGGCCGCTACGTCTTCACCAAGGACGTCTCGTACCTCAAGGGTCTCTTTGCCGTGCACACCTACCTGCGCAAAGCGATCGCCGAGCACCGACCAGAGCTCGTCCATCGACTCTTCGTGGGACGCATCTCCCTACGGGATATTTCGGCCCTCGATGAAGACTTTGGCGAGATCATCGAAAGCCCGCGCTATCTGCCGACCTGGGTCACCAACCTGCCCTGTCTCTCGGCCTTCCTGGCATTCTCCACACTGATGAATCAAGTCGACCTCGGCAAGGTCGAGATCGACTAAGCTCTTCTGCACTGCATTCCATGTCATCTCGCAAACCACAGCAAGATCAAGTGCGCCAAGACGAGGCATCCAGCCATGGCGACGAGGATCTGGACTTCGCCATTGAAGACGCGATCGTTGAACGCCCACGCTCGCTGACCCCGGCGCAAGAGCCCGCTCCGGCGCCGGTGAGCGCCGCGCCCAAGTCAGCCATCAAGGTCCACGCCGTAGCTGCTGCCGAGCTGGACGCCGAACCTCGGAGCAATGCCGATATCGAATTCGATCTCGATGAGCTGGTTGCCGCTGACGAGCGGGCTGCTGCCGAGAGGCTTGCGGCCCGCACACGGCAGGCTGCCCTCGAGCAGGAGGAAGCTGCCCGCAAAGAAGCGGCAGAGCAGCGCGCGCCCGAGATCTATGATCTGGCAATGGAAGACATCGAGTTCACCGATGAATCCGCGACCGGTAGCCCTCAAGATGCTG
>JAHEAK010000399.1 GCA_024642805.1 Kofleriaceae bacterium
CACCACCGAAGATCTGATCGTCGCCGACAAGCTCCTCGATGCTGGCTGTCGAGTCCTCATGCCCTGGGGCGCGCCCATCGGATCCGCGCAGGGGCTCAACAACCCGGCCGCGCTCAAGCGTTTGCGCGGGCACTTCCCTGATGTGCCCATGCTCATCGACGCCGGCATTGGCTTGCCCTCTCACGCAGCCCAGGCCATGGAGATGGGCTTTGACGGTATCTTGCTCAACACGGCCGTGGCCAAGGCGGGCGATCCGGTGGCCATGGCGCGCGCCTTTGCGCTGGCCGTGCAAGCGGGTCTGCTCGCCCATGGGGCCGACGCCATCGAAGCCCGAGAGATGGCCAGCCCATCGACGCCGGTGCTCGGCCAGGCTCTGTTGGAGGCATGACCATGCATCGCTTCTATCTCATCGTCGATGATGTGCGCTGGATCGAGCGCCTGCTGCCCCAAGGTGTCAAGCTGGTCCAGCTGCGCGCCAAAGAGCTAGCTCCCGCCGAGTTGCGCCAGCAGCTTCGACTGGCCATGAAGCTGTGCGCCAAGCACGATGCGCAGCTCATCCTCAACGACGATTGGCAGCTGGCCATCGACGAGGGCTGCGACTATGTGCATCTTGGCCAGGAAGACCTCATGGCCGCGGACGTGGCGGCGATTCGTCGAGCCGGCATTCGTATGGGTGTGAGCACCCACGACCATGATGAGCTCGAAAAAGCCCTCAGCGTCGCTGCCGATTACATCGCGCTGGGGCCGGTGTATCCGACCATCCTCAAGAAGATGCCCTGGGCACCGCAAGGCCTCGAGCGGGTTGCCGAGTGGAAGACGCGCATTGGATCGCGCCCGCTGGTGGCTATTGGCGGCCTCAACATCGACAGAGCGCAAGCCGTCTTCGACGCCGGTGCCGACTCCCTCGCCGTGGTCACGGATGTGAGCCTGCACCAAGACCCCGAAGCGCGCGTGCGGCAGTGGCTGCAGGCAAGCGCGTGAGGCGTCTGCTCATCATCGCCGGCTCGGATTCGAGCGGAGGAGCCGGTCTGCAGCGCGATCTGCAGGTCGTCAGCGAGCACCGTGCACGAGCTCGATCGGCCATCACCGCCGTGACAGCCCAGCGCGATCACAGCGTCCACCAAGTACAGCATATGCCCGCCGACATGGTTACGACCCAGATCGAGTGCGCATTGCAAGATGGCGTCGACGCCATCAAGATCGGCATGCTCGGCACCGCCGCCACGGTGCGCGCGGTGTCTGCGGCCCTCCTCGATGTCACGCTGCCTATCGTCATCGACCCAGTTCTGATGTCTTCTTCGGGCGCGCTACTGCTCGACGGCGAGGGCCAGGACGAGCTCATGAGGCTCTTGGCCCCGCGCTGCGCGCTGCTCACGCCCAACCTCATGGAGGCGCACCGTCTCTTGTGCGGCGATGCCAAGGGCGATCAAAAGGGCGATGCTGCCAACGACGCTGCCAACGATGCTGCCAGCGACGCTGCCGGCGACGCCCAGACCCTCGCCGCCCGCCTGGCCAGGCGCGCTGGCTGCTCCGTGCTGGTCAAGGGCGGCCACGACAGCGGCCCTATCGCAATCGACTGGCTTGCCGAAGGCGACTCGCTCACCGCGCTTGAGGGCCCACGCCTGGCGTCACAGATGCGAGGAACGGGTTGTGCGCTCTCGACAGCCATCGCCCTCGGGCTAGCGGAGGGCCAGCCCATGATCGCTGCCTGCCGAGCGGGCAAAGACTACGTGGCGCAGCTCCTGCGAAGCCAGTAATCTCGGCTTCATGTCGGCCGGCAACATCCTGCGGCGCCTGGGCACGCAGCCAGTCTGGCTGGTGTTCCTTGCCAGCAGCCTGCTCTACTTGCTGTGCATCGCGTCGGGCGTCCTGTGGATGGACGTCGGCGAACTCTCCGCCTCAGCGTTTCTCTTAGGCGGCGCCCATCCACCCGGGCACCCTGGCTACAGTCTACTTGGCAAGCTTGCCACCTTCGTACCTATCGCCGAGGTCGCGACCCGTCTGTCGATGCTGAGCGCCCTGGCCACCGGCGCGTGCCTGGCCGGCCTCACCCGCCTCTCGCTCATCGTCTTTCCCGAGCGACGCCTGCTGGCCATCTTGCTGGTCGTTCCCGCCGCTTACTCGCCGGCTTTGTGGATCAACGCGACGCGCCCCGAGGTCTATGCAGCCTGCTTTGCCCTGCTGAGCTGGGCGATGGTCTTCGCCTTCGAGTTCTTACTTGGCGAAACCCAGCGCGCGCGCCACGCCTTGGTCGCGGTGCTGCTCTTGGCCCTGGCCGCTGGCTTCCATCCGGCGATTGCGCTGAGCGTAGCCCTGCCCCTTGCCCTGGCGCTGCTTTTGCGGGCTAACAGAAGAAGTATTAGATTGGCGCCACTGGCCCTAGGCCTGACCCTGCTAGCCAGCCTGCTCTACCTCTACCTGCCGACCAGAGCACTGGCCCAGCACCCGCCTCTGCTGATGTGGGGCCAGCCAAAGAACGTCACTGACTTCTTTGCACTCGTCACCGCCAGCGTCTATCAGGACAACTTTGCCAGTAGCTCCATCGCCGAGCGCATGGCGGCCCGCTATGTGCTGCTCAGCGAAGGGACCGGACTCAGCTTGCTCTTGGCTGGCTACGCCGGGCTGCTCTTTGGTGCGCTGACGCGCTTGCGGGGCTGCTTCGTGCTCCTGGTGCTGGCCTTCGTCATTCCAGCGGCCGCGGCGCTGCAGAGCAGCTTCAACCCCGACATGAGCGCGTACCTGGGCATGACCTATCTGCCGCTCAGCATCGGACTCGGCGTGCTGGGCGTTGCCTGCAGCAAGCTACTGCCCTCAGGTCTCTTTGCTAGCGAACATGCGGCTCTGACCAGCGCACTCGCGATCGTACCGATCTTGGTCTTTGCACTTGTCGTCGACCCGGGCGAGAGCCACGAGCGCGATCGCAGTGATGACGCCATGCAGCTGTGGGATGAGACCGTCTCGGCCATGCCTCCTGGGCCCGGCATCTTCTTTGCGAGCGGCGATCCTCTGCTCTTCGTCTCGCAGTACGAGGAGCTGGTGGCCGGCGCTCGGCCCGATATCGTCATCGCCAATCCGCAGCTGGTCCGCGATCGCTGGTTCCTCGACCATCTGCGCTCGCTCCTGCCCGCCGAGGATCTCTACCTGCCCTTCCTCGACGACGCTCGCAAGGGCGACATTGCCGAACGCCTCGTGCAGGAGAACAGTCAGCGCGGGCGAGCGGTGTGGGGTGACGCGCCCGTGCCAGCGTCGAGCGATGTGCTGGCCACAAGGCGCGCCTTTCAACTCCTGGCACAGCCCGCGCCCGCCGAGCTTGTGCAGGCCAGTGCGGAGCAGCCGGTACCAACGCCCTTGGCCTTTCGCGGGTACGTCGGCCGGCGCATCGCTGGCTCGAGCGCGGTGCGGCGCGCGCAGTTCGAGGCCACTCACGGGCGCTTTGCGGCCGCCTTGCAGGCCCTTGGCAAGGAAGCTCGCTTTCCGGCCAGCGCGCTGCAAGTGGCGCCAAGCAAGCCAAGCCTCATCCCTTACCTGCCGCGGGTCAGTGCTCGCTTTCTCTACGACGACTCACAGGCTCAGCTCCTGGTCGACGACATCGCCTGGCAGCTCGGCCTCGACACCCTCGAACTTCACGGTGATGCCGTCGAGCAACAGATTCACTTCGCCTGGCGTCTCTTGCTCTCGGGACGACAAGAGCAGGCGGAAGCAGCCATCGCTGCCATTGGCGAGGCGGCGGTGCAAAGCACGGCGCCGATGCTCTTGGCGCTGGGCAAGCTCGATCTGGCCGAGGCTCGCTTGCGCACGCAGCTAGCCGTGCGCCCGAGCGACACGGCGGCGATGCTCATGCTCGCTTCTCTGCTGGCCAATCGCAAGGAGGGCCCTTCCCAAGAGGAGGCACTGACTCTCTTCGTGCGTGCCAGCGAGCTGTCCCCAGGCGACGACGAAATCTGGACACGTCTCGGCTTGCTCTACGCACAAACCGGTCGCATCGAGGATGCGCGCGCGGCCTGGCGCCGTGCGCTTGCCATCAATCCTCAGCGTCCTGACGTCGCGGCCTTCCTCGAGCGCGCCGAGGCCGAGGCTAAGGCGCCCGCCGCGCCCTGAAGCAGGATCACTCGCCGCTCCCTAGGCCAGGTTGTGATAGACGTCCTGCACGTCGTCGTCTTGCTCCATCGCATCGACGAGCTTCAAGACCTCTGTCGCTTGCTCTTCGTCGAGGGACACCGTGGTGTCGGGAATGAAGTCGATGCTCGAAGCCAATACCGTGATGCCGCGCTGCTCGAGCGCCGATTGCATCTCGCCAAAGCTCTTGAGCTCGCAGCGAACCACCAGCTGCGGCTCGCCCTTGTCGCTCTCGCTCTCTCCGAGTTCTTCTAAGCCGGCGTCGATGAGCTCGAGCTCGAGCTCCTCTGGGTCGAGCCCCTCTGGCGAGAGACGGAACACACCCATGCGCCGAAAGCCGAAGGCGACACTGCCGGTGGTACCCATGTTGCCGTTGTTCTTGCGGAAGGCCACGCGCACGTTAGCGACGGTTCGCGTTGGGTTGTCTGTGGCCGCAACCACCATGACCGCCACGCCGTGAGCGGCATAGCCCTCGTAGATGACTTCTTCGTAGTTGGCGGTGTCTTTGGAGTGGGCCCGCTTGATCGCATTGGCGATCTTGTCCTTGGGCATGTTGACGGCGCGGGCGTTTTGGATCGCGCGGCGCAGGGCGGGATTGCCATCCGGGTCGGGGCCACTGGCCTTGACGGCAATGGTGATTTCCTTGGCGACGCGCGTAAACGCCTTCGCCATCTTGTCCCAACGGGCAAACATCGTTGCCTTGCGTGTCTCGAAAATGCGTCCCATAACCAGGCCATCTGACCGCGATCCGGAGCCGATGTCCAGTGACTCAGAGCCTGCGTGAGGCGCTTTGCGGCCTTCTCGGGCCTCAGCTGGTCAAGAAGGCTTCGACTTCGGTGGGCTGCACGACGGCGGCGCGAATGAGGTCGTCAAAGTGGATGGTCAAAGCGCGGATGTGTTCGCTGCCATTGAACACGAAGTAGCCCTGCCCGACATAGATCACCGCGCGCCGGGGCCCAAAGATGGTCATGGGTACCGAGTAGCGCGTGCGCTCGTCGTAGAGAAACCAACGAAAGGTTGGATAGAGCTCGCTGGTCATCTGCCGCCACACGCGAATCTGCGCATCGCGCTCGGCTCGGGGAAGTTCGCTCCAGATGCCCTGCCCGCCTATGAACTCCTCGATGGCTTGCCGCGATGTGCACACCTCGGTATCGGTCTCGGTGCGCCGTTGATAGCTGAGCGACTGTGTGCGGGTGGCGAAGCGCTGTTCGGGACTGGCGGCCGCCGAATGCCTGTACTCGTACTCGATGACGGCATCGGTCTTGAGCACGTCTGGCAAGTTGGCAGGAACGTGGCGGATCTTGTAGCCCATCGCCTCCTCGTACCAGTTGTGCAGGCGCTCATCGGCCGGTGAGACTTGCCCGCGGGTTATCTCCAGCGCCTCCATGATGCTGGCACCGGGCGCGGCTTCCTGGCTCAGACCGATCAGCCAATCGACGCTG
>JAHEAK010000400.1 GCA_024642805.1 Kofleriaceae bacterium
CCGGCTACGGACAAGCGCCGGGCGGACAAGCCCCGGGCGGACAAGCGCCGATGGGCGGACCGCAGTTTGGCCAGCCCTCCATGGATCAAGGCCAAATGGGTGGACCGCAATACGGTCAGCCGCCGATGGGCGGCTACCAGGCTCCGATGGGCCATACGGGCGGAAACGACCCCCTCGCCAATCTCGCCTCCAAACTGCCCATGTCACAACCGGGCACCATCTTCGGCTTCCCACTTTCTTCGCTGCGCGATCAGGCCCTCGAGAAGAAGGTGCTCTTCATGGCTGGCGTGGCCCTCTTGGTCTCGATCGTCATTCCCTTCTCGCTGAAACCCAGCACGCAGTTTGCTTGGGATTTTCCCGATACCTTCAAGCCAATGGTTTGGCCGATCATCGCCGGCCTCAGCTACTTGCTGGTTGCTGCCGCTCCAGCCGACATCAAACAAAAAGTTCCTCCGGGCGTCCTCAAGTGGCTGCCCTTCAGCATTTCCTTCCTCAGCCTCGGCATCGTCGGATTCGGCATGGTCGGCATGATGGGCCTCTTTGGTGGCTCTGTGCCCGGCTCGTATACGGCACTCATGTGGGGCTACCCCTTCCTGGTCTTCGGCCTGCTGGCTCGTTTGGGAAATCCCGATGACCCTTGGGCTCGCTACATCATCGGCGCCGGCGCTGCCCTCTGCGTCGCGGCCATGATCAACTTCTGGACCGACGAGATGTTCGAGTTCAGCCACGTCGGCTTCGTCATCGTCATACACAATCTGCTCAACGGCCTGGTCTTGCTCATCGCGGTCTTGTGTGCCGCGTTTGTGCCCACCCCTCAGCAAGTGCCACAGCTGCGCTCGGTGGATGCTTTTGCACCCATTGCGGCGGCGGTGCTGATTGCATGGATTCCCGTGCAGATCGTCTTGATGACCCTCGGCCTCCTCATCCATCAGAGTGGCGGCATGAGCGCCATCCTGCTAGGGGCCCACGGCTTGCTGGGAGCGGTGGCGTACTTCGGTGTCCTCATGCTCACGGCCCCCGAGGCCTACGACGAAGCCAAGCGGATGATGGCTGGCGGCGGTGGCGGCTACCCTCAGCAAGGCGGCTACCCGCAACAAGGTGGCTATCCACAACAAGGCGGCTATCCGCAGCAAGGCGGCTACCCACAGCAAGGCGGCTATCCGCCACAGCCTCCACAGCAAGGCGGCTATCCGCAGGGCGGCCCTCCACAACAAGGCGGCTATCCGCAGGGCGGCGCGCCACAACAACAAGGCGGCTATCCGCAGGGCGGCGTTCCACAACAACAAGGCGGCTATCCGCAGAGTGGCGGCGTTCCACAACAAGGCGGCTATCCGCAGAGTGGCGGCGTTCCACAGCAAGGCGGCTATCCTCCCCAGCAGAGTGGCGGTTACCCGCAACAGCCTGGTGGTGCTCCGCAGAGCGGTGGCTATCCGCAACCGGGCGGCGCTCCTCCACAAGGTGGCTATCCGCCGCAAGGTGGTGGTGGCTGGAAGCCTCCCCAGTAGGGCTACAGTAGCGCTACGGTGGTTGTTTAACTCGAGCGAGCTGCAACGCCAACGACACCGCTAGGAGACCTTGGGACATCTTCGGATGTCCCAAGTCGTTTTCGGCGGCGCTATGGAATCGGGGCACAGTAACCGGCCGCGCTGGCCGCGCCCGTCACCGTGAACGCCGTGCCCGCATTCTCGCAAGCGAGGGAGCCGTCGGCATCGCAGCTGTTTTGCGAACAATCCACCAGGCAGTGTGGACCCGCGGGCACGCCACTTACAAAGGTTGCGCAGGCACTGCCGCTCGGGCAGGCCAGGCTTTGGCAGGAGAAGGAACACATGCCGCGATCGCCAAGGTCGAGACACAAGCCGCTGGCGCACAAAGCATCGCTGAGCTGTCCATCCACATCCCGGCACGAGGCGCCCAGCGGACGCAAGAGACCGCTGGCAAAACACGCGTGGGTAATGAGGCCGTCGACACCGAGCAGGGCCTCGCAGCTCCTGTTCGGTCCACAGCTATCGCTCTGGGGTGTGCACGCTGGCAAACAGGTGGTTCGCTCCCAGTCTTCGCTTCCGTTGCCCGTCGGGTCGAGGTTGACGCAGCGATTACCACCGCAGGCAGCGTGACTCGCGCAGCTGCGCACGCACATGCCTCCGCCCAGCACGTCGGGACAACTGTCGGCGAGCTCGCAGGCGCAATCCCCACTGGCGCAGTGACTGTCGCTGGTGCAGGAAGCGGCAAGGGGCGCGGGAATCACCACGACCGCGGCAAGGCGCGTCACGCCGGCGGTGCCGCCTGGGCCCTCGGCGTTCAAGCTGACATCGTAGCTGCCGGGCGCGGCGAAGACATGCTCGGGGTTGAGGCTGAGATCGGGCTCGCTGCCGTCGCCAAAGAACCAGGATTGACTGTCGACGGCGGCGGGCGTGAGCAGGGCAAAGCGCAAGCGAAGCGGGCTGGGGCCGATGCATGGCGAGGCCTCGCTACCCTCACCGCTGGTGCAACCGATGACGGCAAAGTCGACCCAGCCAAGCTGCACGGTGGCGTCGCGATCTTGCACATCGGCGTCAGCTGCGGTGGATGCATCAAGAGGTGCAGCGTCGCGAGAAGCGGGCGTGTCGTCGCCGCCGCAGCCAATCAAGGCTCCGAGTAGCAGCGCGATTGCCAGTGACCTGTGCACCTGCCAAGAGTATCGCAAGCGACGCGGTGGTAGGGTGCCTTCATGTTGGCCGAACCGATCATTCTTGCCTCCGCCTCGCCACGAAGACGCGAACTCATGGAACGGGTAGGCCTCGCCATCGAGGTCATCGCGGCTGATATCGACGAGACGGCCGGCGCAGGGGAAGAAGCTGTGGCCTATGCCTCGCGGGTCGCGGCCGAGAAGGCCACCACGGTGGCACACAGGCACACAGGACGTTGGGTGCTGGCGGCCGATACCGTGGTCGAGGTTGATGGCACGCCCATGGGCAAGGCCGCCAATCCCGACGAGGCGCGCGCCATGCTCCAGTCCTTGCGTGGGCGTGTGCACCGCGTCACCACGGCCATGGTCCTGTGTCGCTACGGCGAGGAGTCGCAGGAAGAGGGCGAGGACGAGCACGGCCTGGCCGTGACCACGGAAGTCTTGATGCGCGAGTTCTCCGATGCCGAGCTCGAAAGCTATCTGCAGGCCAGCGAGTGGCGCGGCAAGGCCGGCGCCTACGCGGTGCAGGGCATGGCAGCCGCCTTCGTGGAGGAAGTGCGCGGCTCCATCACCAACGTCATCGGCTTGCCGCTAGCCGAGTTGGTCGAGCTGCTTTCGTCGCTGGCGATTTGCGAGCCAGCCTATCATCGCGGCGTGTCCTCGTGATTCGCTAGCCAGGTTCGCTCTCGACGCACGAAGGGCCCCGACGCATGTGCGCGGAGCCCTCCGGCAAACGAGCTAAGCTCTCAGTGGCTGCTAGTACGACTGGGTGAAGCGCAGGTACATGTACCGCCCGATGAAGTCGTAGGTCGAACCATCGGAGTCGGCGAAGAAGCCCTGGTAGATGAGTGCGGGGTCTTGATCGGTGATGTTGTTGACGCCGAGAGACACCACCGACTTGCCAGCCTCTGAGTCAAAGCTGTAGTTGGCGAAGAGGTCCGCGGTCACGTTGAAGTCGACGCGACGGCTGGCGTTACCACTGGCACAATCGTCCGCGTCACACTCTTTGAAGCGGTGGATGTAGCGAACGGTCGTGCCAGCGCCGAGGCCATCCTTGGACCACAGGGTGGCGAAGTTAAATTTCCACTTGGGAAAGGCTCCGAGGTCGTACACGCCACGACCTTCGACAGTTCGGTTGGGGAAACGCTCGGCGTAGCGGTGGAGCCAGGTGCCCTCGATGCTGTGACGGAAGCGACCTGCCTGGACGTTCTGGTGGTCGTAGGCGATGCCGAAGTCGACGCCGTCGGTGTTGTTGCCGCCGATGTTGGTGCTGATATCGGTGATCTGGTCGATGAGGTTGGCTCCGCCGGGGGCGTTGCTCGGGTTGCGAATGATCTTGTCGCAGTCGCTGCGATCGCTTTGTGCATAACAGTTGCTGAGCAGCACGTTGGCACCGGTTGCCTGGATTGCGTTGTCAATGCTGACGCGGAAGTAGTCGAGCGTTAGCGACAGGCCCTCGGCGTAGGGCGGCTCATAGATGATGCCGGTCGTCAAAACCTTGGCGGTTTCCGCGTCGAGGTCAGGGTTACCACCGACACGGGATTTTTGTTGCGATCGCTCGTCGGTGAAGTCGTCGGGAATACCGTCGGCGCGACAGTTGGCGTCGACGATCGGATCGCGAGGTCCGCGCGAGGTATCACACGGATCGGTAACGCTTGGGAAGTCGTCGGCCTGGCCGCTGTAGAGCTCGCCGATGTTGGGCGCGCGAAAGGCAGTGCCGTAGGTGCCACGCACCGCTACGCCCTGGGCGATCTTCCACAGGCTGCCGGCCTTCCACGTGGCCTTGTTGCCAAAGGTGTTGTAGTGCACGCCGCGGGCGGCACCGTTGATCTCGAGCCACTTGGCCAGCGGATGGCCGGTCACAGGCACGATGGAGAGCTCGCCGTAGCCCTCGGTGACGTTGTACTTTCCTTCGGTGGGCTCGCCCTTGTTGCCAGTGGTGTCGCCGCTGGCCGTCAGAGGATCGGGCTGAAAACCACCGGCCTCGCGCCGATGGCTCACGCCGAAGGCCATGGTGATGTCGCCACCCCAAGGGGTGTCGGCGATCGGGCCACTGGTCTTAGCCGAGTAGATGTGCTGCTGCGAGTAGCCGTTGGCTGTGCCGGTGTAGGTCAGGTACTTGAGCATGTCGGGGGTAATCGAACCCTCGCCACCCAGAAGGTCGAGGGGAACACAGCCCTCAGGTCCGGGTGTCGTTTCCGAACCGCACTGCGCGTCGCCATTGTCATCCAGGTAGCTCTCGCCGATCGCGGCGGCCACGTGCGAGCGCTGGAGCAGACCCTCTTTGACTTCGGTGGCGCGCGTTCGGCCGAAGTTGAAGCTTGCCTCCCACTTCCATTTTTTCAGCGGCTCGATTGGCAGGTTGCCGTCGAGTCCTGCGACCAGACGAAAGGTGTTGACGTCCTGGAGGAAGGTCCGAGGCCCAGCCTCGACCATGCGCCGGCGTACGTCGAAGAGATCGCGCCCAAAGGGGTTGTAGACGTTGTTGGCCGAGAGCGGAATGCCCTCGGTAATGATGAAGATCGGCTCGGGCGCTAGTGCCTGATCCGACTGGCGATTCATGAAGGATGCTTCAAAGAAGCTACGCACGTTCTTGTGCAGCTTGTAGTCGCCGGTCGTGAACAAGTTGTAGCGACGCAGTGGCGTCACTAGATAGTTGCTGGTCTGGTAGTTGTAGAGATCGCCGAGACCTGTGTCAGAGTTGCCGTCGAAATTGAAGTCTCGCCATTGCCCGGTCGCTGGGTCGCGAGCGCAGTCGCCGCTCGGGCAGATGGCGTCAGGCAAGTCTGGATCGTCGCCGATATAGCCCTCGGGCGTTGCGGTACTTCCGCTGTCGTAGGGCTCGCGAGCATCGAAGTCGAACTCTCGGTCAATC
>JAHEAK010000401.1 GCA_024642805.1 Kofleriaceae bacterium
CACCATCTTTAGCCCGCGAGACCGTCCCGAAGATACGCTCGGTGAGCTCTGGGCGATCTACTTCGATGGCGAGACGCACCAGACCCAGGCCATCAAGCAACGAGTAGCGATCGCCGACTGTCAGTTCGCGACCGAGGGCCTCGATCATCGCATTGGCGATGCCCAGCTCGATGGCCAGGCACTGATCGGCAAGGCCCAAGGTCAGGGCCACGACATCTCCTGGGACCTGCACTACCAATCGCCCCAGCCGCCTTTGTTGCTCTTGCCGGAGAAGCTCTACGAGGCGCCCTTCCCAAAGGCCAAGAGCCTGGTGGGCTCCCCCTTGGCGAGCTACACCGGCACCCTGCACGTCGATGGCCAGCGCATTGCCATCGAAGACTGGGTTGGCAGTCAGAATCACAACTGGGGCAGCAAGCACACCGATCGATACGCCTGGGGCCAGGTGGCGGGCTTCGACGAAGAGCCCGATGCCTTCCTGGAGATCACCAGCGCGCAACTGCGCGTCGGTCCGCTCTGGAGCCCGCGTCTGACTCTCATGGTCCTGCGCGTGGATGGCGAGGAGCTGCGACTCAACTCGCCACTGCAAGCGCTGCGCGCACACGGCACCTACGAGTTCTTCTCATGGCGCTTTTCATCGAAGAATCGCAAAGCAGCCATTTCGGGACGCATCAGCGCCCCCAGAGATAGCTTCATCGGCCTGCCCTACGACAATCCGCCGGGAGGCGTGAAGACCTGCCTCAATTCCAAGCTTGCCAGCTGCAGCTTGCGCGTCGAACGACCAGGCCGCCCTGTGCTGAGCTTGCACAGCCAACACCGAGCCGCCTTCGAGATTCTCACCGAGAGCGTCACGCACGGCGTCCCGGTGCTCGCGCAGCCCGCCTGGCCGACCTAGGCCATCCTGCGCGCTCGCAAGCGAACCGGCGTGCGCGCCGCTCAGGCCAGGCGCTCTCGGTAGGCCTTGCGAGCGCGAGCGCGCACCCGTGCATCCTCGTCGTGGAGCATGGTGGCGATGAGCGCATCGGAGGGCGCGCCAGGCAGATGTGTGGCAGCTCCCAATGCAGCCGCGCGCACAAGAGCTTCTTCATCTCGTCCCAGATGCGCGAGGATCCAGTCGGTAGCCAGCGCGCGCGGAGCGCTGTGCAAGGCCCTGGCTAGCGCCAAGCGATGGCGTGAGTCGACGGCAAGCGCCCACTCCACGGAGATTTCAAGGCGCAACATTGGCTTGGCTCGCGCCAACACCCTGGCCAGGGCTCGAGCGGCACCCAATCGAACCTGCAGGCTGGGATCGACGGCAAGGGTGCGAAGAATCTCCTCGGAAGCGTCCTCAGGGCACAGGGCATCAACGACTTCGCCCACCGAGGAGCGCACCGACGCGCGGCCGTCTTGCACCAGCAGTTTCAAGAGGCTGGTCTTTTCTACCTGCCCCCACTCGGGACTGGCGGCCTCCTCCACGACATCCGAAACCAGATCGCCGGGAATTTCGGCAAGGCTTGGCGCCGGATCCAGCGCGCACAGAGCAGCGCCGGTGGCAATGGTTGCCAACCTCTTGAGTACGAGTTGCCGTATTCCTCTGGGAACCTTGTCTTTCGCCATGACCGGAGACCTCCCGCACCTTTTGTTTGCGACACCGAGATGAAACTGCGACACCGAGATGAAACTGCGCCACCGAGATGAAACTGCGCCACCGAGATGAAACTGCGCCCCAGCCACGACCCGGGCGTGGCCTCATGACGACAACCTGAGTGCATCCACCGACATTCCCGCACGCCCAAAAAAAATCGCCGAGCTGGCAACGCCCAGGAGCACGCGGGCTTAGCGCCCGCCTGTGACAGGCCGCTCGGTCCTTTCTAGAGCACGAAGCCCAGTCCAAAGTGGATCTGCAAGGAGTTGTCGAGCAGGTATTTTCCACCCGCCTCCATCGCAGCGGCTTCGGTGCCGACGACGCGCAGGCCGACGCCGGCGTCGAGGATGAGGCGCTTTGAGATCTGCGGCACGGCCAACCAGAGGGTCAGCCGCGGGCGGAGGAAGTCCATCCACAAGAGCTTGCTGTCCTGCCATGGCCCGACACTGCGCAGCGCCAACTCACTGAGCGGCCCAATCAGATCGATGGCCGATGCACGCAGTCCAACAAAATCGCTCAGCGCCAGGTACGCGACGGGCCAGTCGGCGCTTACCTGCGTGCGCATGCCGGCTCGCCCCGACTCGTTGCGAAAGCCGTCATTGAAACTGACTTGCGCCGACAAGAGTGGCAGTGGCCGAAATCGCACGCGCTCCTCGGCAGACGGAACGCCTTCGCTCGGCAAGGTCTGCAACAAGTCCTTGGCTGCCGCACGAAAGGACTCACGGGTGACGGTGACGCCATCACTCCCCGAGTCGTCCAGGAGATAGCCGGTGAGGCTCAAGAAGAAGGTCTCGAAGGGACGCGCGCTGCTGCTGTGCTCGAGGCCGAGCGCCAGGCCAACGCTCTCGACTGCGATCTCCCGCATCTCGGCGCGAAAGGCCAGGCCAAGCACACGACGAAGCGCCAGACTGCGCTTGCCAGCGAGCAGGTGCCGCACGCGTTGGATCTGGGAATCCTCCTGCGCGGGTGCCGCTTCTTCCAGGGCCAGAGCCAGCAAACCTCCGAGATCGATCGAGCGAAGGCGCGTGGCATCGTCGAGGCTCGGATCATCAGGCCATAGGTACCAGCGTGCTCGCAACTCGCTCACCAGCTGCCCTACCCGCAAGAAGGCCCGCAAGCTCTGTAGGCTGGTCTCGAGATCGACGGCGTCCTGCACGAAGATCGCGTCGCGCAGATCGCCGGGGACCAGGGCGCGCATCTGATCGATGCGCTGCATGGCCTTGGCGAAGCTATTGCTGGCCCGAGCAAGAGCCAGTACTGCTTCTGGCTGAAAGCCATGGCTTGTGGCCTTGGCGTTGAACTTGAGATCGAGCCAGGAGATCGTGACGTCGGCACCGACAGGATGACCGTAGTCGATGGTCTTGTCGCGGCACACGGCACTGGCGGCATCCGCGGCATCCGTCTTTGCGCTGCCCTCAGGCGCTGGCGAAACGCCGCGCGCGGGCTTGAGGTTCATGTTTCGCGCACAATGCTCCATGAAGGTCGCGTTGACGAACATGCTGTACAAGCGCTGCTCAAAGGGACGCGGATCGCCGGCGACATTTTCTTCGAGGGCACGCAGCTCGTCGGCGACTTCCCAATAGCGATGGTAGCGATTGATCACTCCGCCATTACCAGGGAGCGTGATCTGAACGCGAAAGGCCAGCGAATTGGGCAGCCCGTTGTACGAGATGGCAAAGCAGACCCATGCCTGGCTCGCTCGCGGATCGGCGAAGAAGGCCGAGAGCTGCGTCCTGTCCTTGCACATGGCCTTGACCGCTTCGGCATCGAGTTGATTGGCCGATTGCTGACTAGCCAAGAAGAGATCGGGAAAGGTTGAAGGAAAGTGAAGTGGGTCGCCAAGCCACGACTGGGCCAGGTCGCGCATTCGGCGACGGGCAGGACCGGCATCGAGATCGTGCAAGAGAATATCTGAAACTGCGTCGACGACATGGCGCAGAGCCATTCTCGATTGCTGCATCAATCCGGCGCGGGTGGCCAGCGCCAGATCACAGGCCAGCTCCTGCTGGGGGTTCTTCGCAGTATCGAGCCTTCGGCAGTGTCTATCGACCAGGGAGCGCGCGCTCGCCGAAGAGAGTTCTTTGATTTGCGCGCAGCGAGGTGCCCCCGCGTTGCTGGGCAGAAAGCAGGAAAAGAAGCCGCTCATGTCCTGCCCTTTGCCGCCCGCCCCGCCGCCAGAGGATGGTGCGGCTGCCCAATAAATGTAGTCGCTGACCAAGACGATCATGTCAGCGCTCAGCTTGCTGTTCAGGTTGCCCCAATAGGAGGATTCCAGGCGCTGCAGAGTCTGTTGAAAGTAGAAGCCGAGCACCGGGCTTTTCTCGCGAACTCGCGCCACCACGCTCTTGGTAATCTCCGAGCGAATCAATTCCTCGATGACCTCGCGCACGTCTCCGTAAACCGCTTGCGCCACCTGTACCTGCGCTCGCGCTTGCCGCAGGGGCGTTACGAGGATCAGAACAAGGAGGACGACTCGCACCATCGTGGGCATGGCGACATCCTACCGAGTCCTGCCGGAAGCCACGGGCACTCGCGCCGGGATTGCTGCGGGCCTGGCCCCCGAGCGGCCGCGATCCTTTTTGCGCGTCTCCCGGGCGGAGCCGCCAGATGGCCCTTCGTAATTTCAACAACATGCAGTGGAAGTGAAGAGCAGTTGTTAGAAAGAGAGTTCGACAACGGTCGCGCTTGTGGCGAGCATGCGGCGTGTCCTCAACATCCCCCTCTTTGATCCTTCCCGCCGCGCTGGCCCTCCTCGTGGCTCTTGGCCCTGAGGCCTCCGCGGAAAAACCGCGCGGCTCCTACGTGCGTCGCGAATTGCCTCTGGCCCAAGCGGAGGGCGACGAGCTGCCACGCATTCTCTACCTCAATCGCTGCGAAGGCGGCTGCGTGCTCAACCCGGGAGGCGAGGACGCCATCCACAACATGTCGAGCATCGTGCAAGGCCCCTCGACGCTGGCAGCCTTCCCCTATGGCGACGATGTCTGGAAAGAGGTCGTCGACTGCGTGCGCGAGCAATACTCTCGCTTCGATCTGAACATCACCGACGTCGATCCGGGCGAGCTACCCCACTACGAGGCCATCGTGGCCGGCTACGGCGAGGACATCGGCGCTTTCGGTGCTGCCGGCATCGCCCCCGCAGGCTGCTCGCCTCTGCCAAACTCGATCAACTTCACCTTTGCCGAGACCATCGGCGGCAACGCCAGAGAGATTTGCGAAGTCATCGCTCAGGAATCCGGTCACGTCTTTGGACTCGATCACGCCCTGCTCTGCGAAGACCCGATGACCTATCTCACCGGCTGCGGCGACAAGGAGTTTCAGGACATCGACGCCGAGTGCGGCGAATCCTCGGCTCGCGCTTGCAGCTGCGGCAATGCCACCCAGAACTCCGTGCAGCACCTATTGAGCGTTTTCGGGCCTGGCAATCTGCCAGCCACCGCAGACGTCGAAGTCCTCGATGTGCGAGAAGACCCCGACAGCTCCGACGGCAATGCCATTGCGGATCCTGGCGAGAACCTGCTGATCGAAGTCGCCGTCACCAACAAGGGCAATTTCACCAGCGAGGCGGTCAGCTTCAAGATCAAGTCGGGAGGGCGACTGAGCCTTATCAAGCCGAGCACGCCGCTCGTCCTCGAGCCTCGCAAGACCGCCAAGGTGCAGCTCCTGGCCAAAGTGGAATCCAGTGCCTGTGGCGAACAAGTCGACTTCGACGTCACCACCAAGCTCGAGAGTGGCACCTGGTCTGCCTCGTCCAGCGTGACGGCCGGCATCAGCTCCACGACCTGGAGCTCGAGCATCGCCACCGACGAGCCCTGGACGGCCGACGACGGCTCCGACGCCACCCAGGGCGCGTGGGAGTACGGGGTTCCCGAGCAGACCATCTTCGCCGGCCGCGTCCTGCAACCTGCTGGTTC
>JAHEAK010000017.1 GCA_024642805.1 Kofleriaceae bacterium
ATCGACACCCGCACAGGTGCGCCGACCAAAGCTCGCGGCCGGCGGCGCCACCAAGGCCTGGACCTCGACCAGGATTGGCCGCGTGCCTTCAAGGCTGGCCACGACTACGGAACCCGGCGCGCCCAGTGGCCGCTCGGCCAGAAAAAGCTCGGAGGGGTTGGCGACCTCACACAAACCGGAACCGCGCATCTCGAACACGCCAATCTCCTGGGTGGAGCCGAAGCGATTCTTGATGGCGCGCAAGATGCGATAGGGGCTGGTGCCCTCGCCCTCGAAGTGCAAGACCGTGTCGACCATGTGCTCGAGGGTCTTGGGACCGGCCAGCGAACCCTCCTTGGTGACGTGACCAACCAAGATCGTGGCGATACCGGATCGCTTGCTAAAGGCCATCAACCGGCCCGTGCACTCGCGCACCTGGCTCACCGAGCCAGGCACTGAATCCAGCGCGTCGCAGTAGACGGTTTGAATCGAATCGATGGCAAGCACCGAGGGCTTCATCGCCTCGGCCTGGGCGAGAATGGCATCGAGATTGGTCTCGGCGTAGAGCGCAAGACCTGGCGCCGTCGCCCCGACGCGCTTGGCCCGCAGGCCTGTCTGCGCCACTGACTCCTCGCCGCTGGCGTAGAGCACTTTGCCTTGCTCGAGAGCCAGGCCCTGCAGCATCTGACACAGGAGGGTCGACTTGCCGACCCCCGGATCGCCACCAATCAACAGGAGAGAGCCGGGTACCAGCCCCGAACCGAGCACGCGGTCGACTTCTTGAATGCCGCAGACCAATCGATCGATGTCGCGGATGTCGTCGACCTCAGCCACCGAAATGGGCTGGTTGGCGACCCCCGCGCCTTGTCTTGGCAAGGCAGCTAGCCCGCGCCCCGCCGGCCGCTCCACTTCCTCAACCAGGCAATTCCACTCGGAGCAGGCCGAGCAGCGGCCCTGCCACTTGCCCGCTTTCGCCCCGCAGGCCTGACATACGTAGACGCTCTTGACCTTTGATTTGGAAAGCTGGCCCATGCCCGACCCTAGCTCATGACTCTGACGAGAGCTTGGTCGTTGACAGTCCGAGGTCTAGGGGCTACACGTCGCCCGTGTCCAAGAGCCCACTTAGCCCCTCACAGCGCCGCTACCTCAGTTCGCTGGGGCATCACCTGCAACCCATTGTGACGGTTGGAAAGGATGGCGTCACGGACGGAGTCATCGCTGCCCTTGAGCAGGCCCTCCTCGACCACGAGCTGGTCAAGGTCAAGGTCGGCAGCAGCAGCACCGAGGAGCGTCATGACGTCCCCGAGCAGCTGACGGGCAAGGCCGACGCCCAGTTCGTGTCGATGATCGGCAAGACCATGCTGATCTTCAAGCCGCACCCCGAGAAGCCGACCATCAAGTTGCCTCGCAAGTAGCCTCCGCTCAAGAGCGCTGACAGGCGGCCTCGACCTCGGCGATGGTCTTGGGTACGGCGGCGGTGAGGTTCTCGTAGCCATCGGCAGTGATGAGGATGTCGTCCTCGATGCGAATGCCGATGCCGCGATACTCATCCGGGACACCTTCGGCGTCAGCGGCGATGTAGAGCCCCGGCTCGATGGTGACGATCATGCCTGGCTCCATCGGGCGCGGCTTGTTGTCGAGGGTGTAGACGCCGACGTCGTGCACATCCATGCCCAGCCAGTGCGAGGTGCGGTGCATGTAGAACTTCTTGTAGTCACCGCTCTGGATGCACTCGTCGACCGTGCCCTGCAAGAGGCCAAGCTCGATCATGCCAGCCGTGAGGACTCGCACGCAGCAGTCGTGCAGCTCGTCGATGGTAGCGCCGGGCTTGCTCATCGCGATGGCTTGCAGCTGCGAGTCGAGCACGATCTGATAGCAGCGTTTTTGAGCCTCCGTGAAGCGACCACTGATAGGAAAGGTTCGCGTCACATCCGCGGTGTAGAAGGCGTACTCGCAGCCGGCGTCGATGAGCAAGAGCTCGCCCTCTTTCAGCTCGGCATCGTTTTCGATGTAGTGCAAGATGGTGGCGTTATCACCACCGCCGACGATGGAGGTGTAGCCAGGACCAGTGCCTCCGCGCCTGCGGAAGGTGTAGTTGATGAGGGCTTCGATCTCATTTTCTCCCATCCCCGCCTTCGCGGCCTTCATGCTCTCTACATGGGCCTCGCTGGTGATAGCGGCGGCGCGGCGAAGAACCTCGACCTCTTCACTGCTCTTGCGCAAGCGCAGCTCGTGCAAGCTGAAACGCGGGTCGACGATGCGCCGTGGTGCTCGCATGCCGCGTCGCTCGCCCCGCCGAAGCTCATCGAGGACGGCCAGCAGGATCTCATCGTAGGCGGGATTGGCCCCCAGCTCGTAGTACAGGTCGTCTACGTTGGCGATGAGCTTGGCCAGGTTGCCGCGCAACTCGGAGGCCGGAAGCGCCTTGTCGGCTCCGAAATTCTTGACGGCACCTTCGACGCCCGCTCGCCGCCCGTCCCAAATCTCGCGCTCCGCATCGCGAGGACGAACGAAGAGGGTGTAGGGCTCGTCAGCGCCTGGGCGCAGCAGCACGGTGGCTTGTGGCTCGGCAAAGCCGGTCAGATAGTAGAGATCAGAGCACTGTCGATACGGGTAGCTAGAGTCGCCGTTGCGGAGGATCTCCGGCGGCGAACCGATGAGGGCCGCTGAATTGGGGCCCATGGCGGCCATGAAGGCTTCACGATGACGACGGTGAACCGCTTGCTCGAGCATGGCTGCCGTATACCACGCGCCGCGCGCCCTGCGCAGCGCCGAGCCCGCACTGCAGGCAGCTCGCCTACGCGTCGACGAACTAGCGTAGAGAGGGCGATGCCTTGAAGGGCCGATGCGTTGCGAGGGTGCGACTGCCCGAGAAAGGGAGCCTTACCCCAGGTGCTCGGGCGCGTCTTTGACACGAAACATGGCGAGCGCGATCTTGTTGAGTAGATCGTGCACATCAAAGGGCTTCTCGACGACCTCGTTGGGACCATTGAGAATGCGACCACCGGCCATGCCGTTGATCGCCGTCATGATCAGCACGGGAATGTCGGCTGTTCGAGAGTCGTCCTGCAGTTCTTTGAGGACCTGGGTGCCGCTCATGTTGGGCATCATGACGTCGAGCAGGATCACATCGGGACGGTTGGCGGCCACCGACTCGAGGGCCTTGCGACCATCGGAGGCGAGTTCGACGGTGTAACCCTCGTCCTCGAGCACCATAGCGATGGAACCCCGCAGCAAGGGGTCATCATCCACTACCAATATTCTGCCGTCAGACACCCCCGGTTGATCCCAATCTTGATCCCAATCTTGCCAGCAAATGTAACACAGGCGATGCAAGCCCGCAGACTGGGAACGCCACAGCTGGCTCAGGAGTGCTAGTATCCCCAGCTATGGCGAGCAGCCACGCTGAAATTTTTGGCTCCCTGCGGACTCGGGTATTGGACACCCTGGTCGATTCTCGTCAGTCGATAGACGATTCTTTCGGGGCCTTGTCGGAGGAAGAGATTCGCCGCAACTTCCTGAGTGTGCTGGAGCAGATGCAGAAGTACCTGATCAGTCCCTCGCCTGCCCAGCTGCATCAGTCCGTGTCAAAATGGACCGCCATGTTTCTCGGCTTCGGCCTTTCGACGCCCTCAATTCTGCGCACGGTCGTGACGCTCGGCGACCTCATCGTACAGGTTGCGAAAAATGAACTGCCCGCCGGGCCGGCCACCAACCTCTTCGTTCGGGACGTGGTGCGGCTCAACTTCAACACCGCGCGCGAAGTCGTCGCCATCTTCAACGACGAGCTCGAATCGCAGCGACGTCAAAACGCTCGAGGACTCCGTGGCTCCTGACATCAACGCCTCCGGTCGAACCGACCCTGGACTGATCCGCAGCGAGAACCAGGACTGCATCTTCGTCGATCAGGACATGGGCCTGTACGTGGTGCTCGATGGCATGGGCGGTCATCAAGGTGGCGCCACCGCCTCGCGGATCGCACGCGATGTCATCGTCGACATCGTGAGCCGCGGGCTGCAGCACACCGAAGCGGCCAAGCTCATGACCGAGGCCTGTCAAACAGCCAGCGCCCGCGTCCACCAGGAAGGCGCGCGCAACCGCGAGCTACACGGCATGGGCACCACAGTGGTCGCGGTGCTCATGACCAGCGCGCGCACCGCCATCGTCGCCCACGTCGGCGACTCACGCGCCTACCTCATGCGCGATCAGCGACTGCGCCGCATCACCAATGATCACTCGATCGTCGCGGAACTGGTCGCCGCCGGTCGCTTGACTCCGGATCAAGCCGAAGACCATCCCCATGCCAGCGTGCTCTCGCGCAACCTGGGTGGATTGCCAAGCGCTGAAGTCGACGTTCAAGCCATCGAGCTTGCCACGGGCGACCGACTGCTGCTGTGTTCCGACGGTCTCAATGGATTTGCCTCGCACAGCGCCATGGAGCAGATCGTCGGCGGCTCGGCCAGCGCTAGCTCCACCACCCTTGACCTGGTCGAGCTGGCCAAGCGCGGTGGCGGCGGCGACAACGTCAGCGCGATCATTATCGAGATCGGCGAACAAAAACAGCGCAAGCGCAGCGCGATGCCCGATAGCGGCGCGCGCGCATGGTGGCAGCGGCGACGTCTCTTTGCCGATGTCTGCCAACGCATGGGCCTCGGAGACTCACCCCTGGCGGGCGGTCTGGCACCTGGCGAGGCCATCGACCTTTTGTGCAACAGCTTTTGTGAGGCCGTGTTTCACGATCTCGAAAAGACCACGGGCGTACACGTGTGGACCTATGCCGACAGTCTGGTCAAGACCTGGTTTGCCCGAGAAGGCAGCTTTGCACCCATTCAGGAGCTCTTCGACATCTTGCGTGCGGCCTCTCTCGCCGTCGTTCGCGATGTGAGCACCCAGGACGAGAACTTCGGCGTGTGTCTGGAGATTGCGCTTCTGCGGGCCCTCATCGTCGGCGAGATGGTCATTGGTGGCGAGCTGGGCGCCAGCATTCGTCAGGCCAACGAGCAATTCGTCGCGGCCGAGCGCACCTCGGAGCTGCCAGACAACACCTTCGCCAACATTGCCACGGTGCCCTTCGCCGCCCTGAGCGCGCCGATGCCGGCCGCCCCCGAGGTCAACCGTTGTTTGCGCCAAGGCATGCAGGACGCAGAGGAACGGCTCGCGCCGGCACGCAACCCACGCCATGCAGAAATCCTGCGGGCCGTGCACAACTCGGCCGGTGAGTTCTCTGGCGATGGCGACATGACGATGACAGCCAAGTCGCTCTACGGCAATCGCCTGCTGAGCGAACAAGAGCTCGTCCCCATTCTCGAGGCTCTCGACGCCTGTCGCGCGGCACATCTGATGGCCATTGATTGGCAAGATATCGCGCCAACGGCCAGAGCCACCGCATACCGCTCGGCCGCCCTTGCTCATCAAAGTCTTTCGCACGCCTTTGCCTTAGTCACCGTCGACGCAGGCAAGCCGACCACCGACATGCTGCGCGAGATGAATCAGACGACAAGTCAGATGCGCGAGACACTTGCTCGTAACGAGCAGCTGCTCACGCAACTCGAATCGACGCACGACACCGCCGAGGAGACGCTCCTATGAGCCAGGCGACCCTCGCCCATCGCCTCGAGGTGCTCAGAGACGAGGCCCTCAACACCGCCGAGTTCGGCGAAGACGCGCCGGGCGCTGAAATTTTCGACGCCGTCATCAACCGCCTGGCCGCCATGGGTGACACCGATCCGGGCCTCGACATGAGTCTCCACGATGCCCTCAGTCGTCGCCTCGCCTGGGGAGAGAATCCCAGCACGGTCATCGTCGATGGCGACATGGTCAGCAAGCGCCTGGTCGCAGCCGCTCAGCGCTCCTTTACCGATCCTGATGAGGCCACCAAGATCGTCGCCACCATCACCGATGTTGCTTGTGCCGCCTCCCGACACATCGCGCGTCTGGCCGTGCAAGGTGCCAGCAAAGAGCGCGCGCAGCAACGACGAGAGCTGATGGTACAGCGGCAACTCGCCAGTGCCCTCGAGCAGCAGCGTGAGCTGATTGAGCAGCTGCGACAACAGGGCAAATAGGTCCTTGAACGCGGACGCGCCTTCCTCGGCGAGCGTGCTCGACCTGCTCTCGGTCCTGCTGCGCGGCGAGACATGGCCAGGTACCGACATCCCCCACCAGGAGCTGCGCAAGCATCACCTTCGCCCGCTAGCCCATCGAGCAGGTGTGCCTGGCCTCGATGAGACCTACTCGCAGATCGCCTTCTTCGCGGCCATGCACGAGCGAACACTCAGGGAGCTACAGGATGTCTTTGCGCGCAGCTCCATCGCTTGGACGACCATCAAAGGCGCTAGCTATGCCTGGTCGCTCTATCCCGAGCCAGCACAGCGGCCCATGTCTGACATGGATCTCATCGTGCCCGCGTCCCAGTTCGCGCGCGCGATCGAAGCCTTGCAGGCAGTTGGCTACACGACTCCTGTGACCATCCGCGGCAGCCGCCACGCCCAGACTTTCTATAGACGAGAGCACGAGATCGTCGATCTCCATCGCAGCATTCTTCAGCCACTGCGCGGCAACTCGAGGACAGATAGGTTCTGGGAGCGAGCCACCTCGAGCACGGCATTCACCGGCTCGGTGCGTTTTTCCGACATCGACATGGCCTTCATCCATATCGCGCATATGGCTCGGCACGAGTTCGTACTGCCCCTCATTGCCCATATCGATCTGCAGTTGCTCATGGCGCGTTTATCCAGCGAGCAGGAGCGAGAGCTCCGCGCCCTCTTGCATGCTCATAACCTGGGATTTGCGTTCCGTGTCCTCGAAGAACTTGGTGCCCGACTGCGCGCCCGTGGTCAGCGGCATCTTCGATCGACGCAGCGCATCGAGTTCGTCCTGCCAAGCGATACCGAGCTGGTCGCTCGCGAGCATCACAGTCGCGCGCGCCAGATCGGTCGCAAACTCACCCTCTTCCCCGGCGACGCCCCTGCCCTGCTCGCCAGCTATTGTGTGGATCGGTGGGGCGATCGCCTGAGCAAACTCAGAGTGCCATGAGATGGCTCAGAGCACTGGTCTCGTCGGCCGCGCACAGGCGGTAGCAAGCCAAGCCCGAGACCAAGGTGGCAGCGATGGTCGCCGTCTGCAGGCCCGAGTTCATTCGGCAGGCCCACAGCTCGATCAGAGCCTGCGACGAACTCAGCGCAGTGAGGCTCGTGGGCTCGTTAGGCCGGTAGTACAAGCGCACCACCGCCTGCACCCTGCCCGGCTTCACGGGCGGTCCCTCAGGCGCTGCAATCCAGAAGCTCGTCGGACCAGCCGGCATGGCGGTCGCGGCTGCAAATCCCTCGATGCCATGTAGCTGCGTGGGATCCTCCAGATGCATGGGCCGACGCAAAGCATCGAGGCCGTCCTCGGCAAGCGAAACGATTTCTTCTGAGAGGTAGCTCCAGCCGCTACGCAAGAGCGCCCGCGTCATGGTGCTCTTCCCCGAGCCAGAGGGTCCCGCGAGCACCAAGGTCTGCCCATCGCGCACGAGGGCGGCGGCATGCAAGAGCCATTGATTCGCCGCACTCTCGATGATGTCCCGATACAGATCGAGCAAGAACAGATTCACGGCGTCCTCCCTGCTGCCCTGATAGATGCTGCGCCCGCCCTTGAGAAGGTCTACGCCATCATCGTCGCGGCGGAAGTGATAGCTGCTGCGAGCCTTGCTGGGAGTTGCTTGGTAGGCCGACAGGAGGACGGCCAACATCTGGGAACACCAGATACACTCCGAGCTGACCTGATAGGCAGTGCCAAGGGCCTCGAAGTGCCAGCTAGTCGTCACTGACCAATAACCCTTGCGAGCGCAGCTCGACTAGCAAGGACAGCACATCGCGCTGTGCGCGATCGATCTCGATGCCCAGAGTCTCCGAGAAGAGCTGCGCAATCTCGCGAACCCGATAGTCACCGGTGCACAAGGACACCACGATAGCGGCGCTCGCGTTGAGCACCAAGGCCCGCTGCGAATCGGGGGTTGCGATGACCACCTCGCCATCGGCAATGGCCGCCACTGTGGTTTCGGCGAGCAAGCGTGGCGCCTGATCGAGAGCCGCCTCGTTAGCCGCTACTGCACCCTCGCTAAAACTCACGATCGCGCTCCAAGCAGATACAGCGATGCGGCCGTGGTGCGGCAGTCACTACACTGCAGCTGCGAGCTGCAGTTTTGCAGAAAGACATCCAGCGAGTCCGAGCTCTTTGCAAGCCGCGGCTTGGCGACGATATCAGCAAGACCGCGCTCATCGCTGATCGTGCCGAGCACCTGTGTGCGGTTGAAGATGCAGGGGACCACCTTGGCCTCGTAGGTGATGCAGAGCTTGGATTTCTGCACCCGGTTTTCGACATCGCCGCCGTGCGATTGCTGCACCCCTTCGGGCAAGAGGCCCTGGTATTGCTCGCCTCTGCCAACCTCGAAGCTCGGCGTCACATGGACGTTGGAAACACCCAGGTCGCGAAGCATCTGCACCGTCTTTGGCAACTGGCGATGGTTCGACTTCATCGCCACCAGACCCACCCGAGTCGGCAGCCCGGACTTCACGGCGCGCTCGATGGCAGCCAGGGTTCGCTTCAGGCTACCAGGCGTGCGGGTCACCAGGTCGTGCAGCTCTGGGACGTGCGAGTACACCGAGAAGGCAAAGGCAGGCCTGTAGGGCACGAGACTGGCCAGGCGCTTGTCGGTCAGTAGCAAGCCGTTGGTGTACACCTCGATGGCCAGCCCCAGCTCGAAGGCTCGCGCGGCGCACTCGTCGAGGAACTTACAGAGCAGCGGATCACCGCCCGTGAACTGCACGGTCTCGAAGCCGAGCTTGGCGGCATCGTCGATGATCCGGAAGATCTGTGCTTTGGATAAGCTGGCGCGGACCGAGGGGCCGGCCTCGGCATAACAGTGGGTGCAGCGCTCGTTGCAGTTGCCGGTGACCTCGAGGAACAACAGGCCAAAGCCCGATCCAGCCAGGGTTTGGCTGGCCTCCAGCGGGCGGGCCGGGCCCTCGATTTCGGTAATCGTACGCAGCCAGGGCAAGAGCTTGGCCATGGCCACCAGGCGCGCACTGGCCGAGCCGCCGCGCAAAAGAGATCGAATGTCTTGTGCGATTTCACCACTGGCAATGGTTCGAAAACCCTGCGCAGCCAACACCAACTCGAGATCCCCAGACGCCATCTCGGTGGCCAGCAAGCCCGATTCGCCGTGAATCATCGCTCGTGAGCTGTCGATGGAATGGGTCTCGTCCATGGCCCGCTACCTAGGGAGTTTTCCCAGGATTGCAGATGACCGGGCCACACAAGCTCGGATTGCACGGATTGGGATTGCAGGAGTTGGGATTGCAATTGTTGGGATTGCAGGGCCCGCCTTTTGGGGGGCACGTGCTTGGATTGCAGGTGTTGGGATTGCAGGTTGCGGGCGCGCACGAAGCAACCTGGCAACCTTCGAGGGTCAGAGCCAAGGCGCCAACCACCGCGGGTGGCACATAGACCATTTTCAAGAGCAGGCGCCGGCGAGCCAGGTCCATGCCCGACTCTGGCGGCGTGTCGCCCCCCGGTTCCTGCTGCTCTTGCCGCTTGTCCTTCATCGAATTCGAGCTGCTAGTGTAGCGCCCCTGCTGGCTCGAGGGCGGCCTTTCGGTCGCGATCCTCCGCCAGCCGCCATTAGCTCGCGGGATCCAATCCGATGGCTGGCTCGGCGTCGGCGTCGAAATCCTCGCCGTAGGAGTACTTGGCGCTGTAGCCCTTGTAGTAATAGCCGGAAGTTCCGCCGCCCGCGTAGTTGGCAATCATGCCAAGCACCTTGGGTGAGGCGCGTCGAATTTGTGTGAGGGCGACGTGCAGAGCCGTGCGCTCGGTGTTGCCGCAGCGGGCGATCATGAGCACCAGATCCGCCAATCCACACACGATGCTGGCATCGGTGACTGGCAAGATCGGCGGGGTGTCGAGAATGAGAATGTCGTATTGGCCGCGCAAGGTCTCGAGCAGGTTGGCGAAACGCTTGCTGGCCAGCGACTCAGAAGGATTGCGAATCGGGCAACCCGCGGGCAGGAGGTACACACCCTTCTCCTCGGTGTGGCGAATCGCTTTCTCCACACTTATCGAGCCGACGATCAGCTCGCTCAGCCCCTCCGTGCGGGGTGCGTCGATGCGCTTGTGCAAGCTTGGATTGCGCATGTCACAATCGATCAGCAGCACGCGCTTGCCGGTCTGAGCCAGGCTTGCCGCCATCCAGTAGGCGGTGGTGCTCTTGCCGTCTCGCGGCTGCGGGCTGGTGACCATGATGGTTCGATAGTCTGAATCCGGCGACAGGAAGCTCATGTTGGTGCGAACGATGCGCGCCGCCTCTTGGAAGCGACCGACCTCCGAACCGTCCTTGCCCATCGCTGGCAAGGCGCCCAGAAATTCCTCAGCGCCGAGAGCCTCGACTTCTGCAACTGTCTTGATGCTGGAATCGAGCTGGTAGGCACCCAAGATGAGACCGATGCTGAGCAGCATACCGAGCAGCGCGCCGCCGGCGGCCGCATAACGCAGGCTCTTGTTGGCAGCGGGCACCGCCACAGCGGGATCGAGAGGACGAAGGTTTGAGGCCTGCAGTCGGCCCGCCATGTCGGTTTCGTTGAATCGCTCACGCAGGTGCTTGGCTCGGGTTTCCGCCTCGTCTCGCTTGCGGAGAAGACCGCTGTAGAAAATCTCCTTGGGGCCTAGCTCGAATGCCTGGGCCTTGAGGGACTCGAGCTCCGATTCGAGACGCCCTTCGACAGCCAGGGCTTTCTTGAGACCGCTCGTCGATACCGCAAGAACCAGCTTGGCTTCGTCTGCGAGCGCTTGCTTGGACTTCTGGACGCGCTCCAGCTGTGCCAGCCGCGTTGGGTGCTGTGGACCAAGGGTGACACTGAGCGAGTCGAGCTCGATGGTGGCCGCAAGCAGCTGCTCGCGCAGCAAGCGACCAGTCACACTCGAGGCGACATCGAAGATTGGCGACTGGGCAATATCGCCTTGCTCGGCGGCCTCGGAAATTTTCTTATTCTCTGCTTCGAGCACCAAGCGCTGTGTCTTGGCCGCCGTCGCCGCTTCAGAGTAATGGGCAATGTCATTTGCCAAGAGACTGCGCCGGTCTTCGAGGCTAAAGGCCAGCAGACCATTATCCTTCTTGAAGTCCATGATCTCGGTGTTGGTCCGATTCAGTTCGGTCTCCACATCGTCGAGCTCCTTGGCAAGCCACTCGGTCGCGTGGGCGTTGCCACTCCGGTAGCTGTCGAGGTTGAAGGCTTCGTAGCCAGCGATCACGGCATTGGCAATGGCAGCGGCCGCAGCGGGGTCGCTGTGCATTGCGTTGACCCAAACGGTGCGCTCTTGCTCGGCAAGCGTCACGCTGATGGACGACTGCACGCTTCGCACGGCCGTGGCGAATCGCTGGGCTTCGGTGCCGACACCGGCAATCGCGGGCATGTCTGCGAGCTTGCCTTGGCGAACGCTCAATTCGGCGACCGCTTCGCTGCGCATGATGCTCAGCTGGCTGTTGTAGAAAGTCGCGCGATCGGCAGACCACTGGTTGTCACCAAAGGCGACGGCTGCTTCATCGGCCTTCTGACCGAGCACCTTGGGAGCCTCGACGCGCACGAGCACGGAGGCGGAGGCCACATAGACCTGTGGCTTCTTGGATTGGTGATAGAGAGCGGCCGCCGTTCCAGCGCCCATGAAGAGCACGACCAGCCACCATCGGTGCAGTACCACAAAGACGTAGCGGAGCAGGTCTTGGGAACCTGTACCCTCCTCTTCATCCAACATCGTCAACTCTTAAAGTTTAACGTGTAGCCGGCGTGATACCAAGAAACATCCATGTGATTGAGGACACCGATCTTTCAGGTCCAACAACCTCGCTGGCCTCACGGCGAAGGTGATCCAACGTGCGATAGCACTAGCTTTCCAGAAAGCCTGGACCGAAATCGCAAATCGATATGACACCTTCGCTCACCTGCACGGCCCGTCCACTGTGATCGGTGGCCAGGTGCACCGAGTACGCATCGGGGAAGGCACTGCGATATCCATTTATGTGAGTAGGTTCATTGTCGAAGGCCGCAACCACTAGACCAGCCTGCGCGAGCTGCTTGTAGGTCCGGGACTTATATGCGTCGTCGTTCTCGGCCAGGCTCGGCTTCATCAAAAGTCGTACATCGCGATCATCGGGAACCGGGAAACCAAGGCGAAGCAGACACTCGACGGTGCCAGCACGCATTTCCTCGTGGCGCCCCGTCACGTAATACACCCGTCCACCTGAATCTCTGACTGCCTGCACGAAGTCGGAGGCACCCGCGATCATCTCGTCGAGCTTGCAGTACTCGCTGGTGAAGAATCGATCGCGCCAGTAGGCCTTGAAGGGCTCGCGATGCTGGTCGAGTCGTGCGGGGTCGAGGCCACTGTTGGCCATCGCCTCACCCAAATCCCAGCTCACCCAATGCTCGGGTCGACTGTTCATTAGCTCTTTGATAGCTACCGCTTTGCCGTACTCGCGCAAGATTGCCGACTGCCTCGGGCTGTTGTTGAGCAGCGTCGAGTCGAGATCGAAGACCGCGATGCTGCGCTCTTGTGACCTGATGGCGGCGATGACTTTTCGGAGAAGCTCGCCCGTTGCAGTAGTGCTCAGTGCCAGTGCACCGGTTGTTGGATCCGTCATAGCGTTTCGCAATTCCCCCAGCTCGGCTGTGAGCGCGTCCAAGAGCGCGTCCAGTCCGTTTTCAACATCTACAAAGCGATTCACGAGCTCCTCTGGGCCACTCTCAGGCAGCTCGCGATCGCGCGTTCGGCAGCGCACCAGGCGCCTGGCCCGCGGCTGCACCCGTTGCGCCGCCTCCAGGATTGGCTGCCAGTCGGAATCGAAGGCGTCGTACTCGCAAATCACCGCGTCGAGATGCGGGCTGCCGAGTGCTTCCGTTGCCGTAGCCGCGTCGACAGCAAATCGTATATCCCATCCGCTGGTGACGTAGAGAGCGAGCGCGCCTCGTCGATTGTTCTCGCTGCTGACCACCAGCACGTTGAGGCGAAGATTTGGCCGACGCTTATCGACCTCTCCGGCTTCTTGAAAGCGCTGCACAAGGAGCATCCACTCGTCGGGCGGATCGATGAGCCGTACCCCGACGCCGCGCTCCTCGCCATCGAGAACGCGGGTGATGAGACCGTGCACGCTCACCACCTGGCCCCGCTGGTTATCCATCACCGCCAGAGCGACGCCAACGCCCGGTGCGATGAGTTCTGAGGTCTCGAGGAAGCAGCCCTCGGTAGAGATGTCTCGGGTGTGGCAAATCAGGGTGTGGTCGACACCGCCTATTTGCACCGTGGCCGCAAACCGGGCCCGCACCCGTTGGGAACGACGAGACATGTAGAGATCGTTAGCACGCGGGAAGTGCTCCTGTCATCTCGGGACGTTACCAAGTAAGGACGAGGCTCGGACCCGACTCTTGATCACGCGTAGGTGCAGGGGATTCCGGAAAGACCTGGTTAGGCAGGCTTCCGGGCCTAAGCCTTGACCAGGAGCGTGCTCGGCCGCAGGATGCCGGCCATGCCACGCCACGTCATCGCTTTTGCCCTGCTGTGCGGGCTCTTGCCGAATCTGGCCCAGGCGCAAGATCGCGGATACTTCAGCGAAGGCGACAAGCAGCTGGTCTTCAAGGAAGAGGGCTCGCGCAGCTCGACGCAGCGCATCGTTTTGGCCTCCCTCTTTGGCGGCGCGCTGCTCACCGGCGTCATCGGCAGCTACTACCTGCTCGACTCGCGCGATTTGAGCGATGAGCTCTCGGCCTCAGGAGCGCACACAGGCAAGGCCTGGTCGGCGGAGCTGGAGGCCAAACGCAAGGACGCGCTGCGATCCGGTCGCATTGCCACGGTGAGCCTGGGCCTGAGCGGAACCCTCACCCTGGCCGGCGCCATCGCCTACATCGTGACCGCCCCCGACGACGAGGTCGGCTACCAGGACTGGCAGACCCGCCTGATGGTGGTGCCGAGCGCCGGTGGCATCATGGCCAGCAAGGGCTGGAGCTTCTAATGGCGCGCCTGCCCCGTCTCGCGCTGCAAGTGGCTCCGCTGGTAATCATTGCCGCTTGCAAACCGAAGATAACGACCGACACATATTACTGTGGCCCGGAAGAGCTGTGCCCGCCCGGCTTGAGCTGTCACCTTGGCCCAACCCGCAGCGACGATGGCAACCAGCGGGCGAGCTTCGCCTACAGCTGCGTGACCAGTCTCGCGGCCGGCGACTTCGCCTGTTCGGAAAACACCTCCGACCGCGAACCTGACGACGAGCCAGCGCTGGGCCTCGATCTCATGGACCTCGGTTGCGGCAGCCAGGTGGTGCAAGAGGACTGGGGCTGCATCGACAGCGCCGGCGACCTCGACCACTATCAATTCCATGTGGCCGATGTCTGCGCTGGCAGCAATCCGCGATTCGAGGTCAATCTCAGCTACCCCATTGGCGCAGCGCCGGTCTCGGTGGATCTCTTAGATGGCACAGGTGAGACCCTTGCTAGCGGTGAGATCTGCACCGGTGCTGCCGACGAGGGCGGCGTCGAAGAGCGCTGCATCACCATGCCCGAGCTGCCCATTGGCGACTATGTCTTGCGGATCCGCCTGGACCCCGATGGCAATGCGGATTGCGATGGCGCGTGCGCCTTCAATCGCTACCAGCTGCGCCTCAGCACGCCGATAAGTTAGCGATAGCCGCGATCGAGTCGGCGCCTGGCGGTGCTGATGTCTTTGAACGAGGTCCCGCAACAGCCACCGACGGCGCGTGCACCGGCGGCGAAGAGTCGAGCAACCCCTTCGGCGAATTCATCGGGATAGAGGGGCGCGCCGCCATCAGGAGCGATGGTTGGCTTGGCAAACACAGGGACGCTCGCCTTGGCAACGATGAGCTCGATGAGCGGAACCATCTCAATGGGACAGAGCATACAGTTGGCGCCTATGCCATCGGCCTTCTCTTCGATGGCGACCGCCAGCATCGAGTCGATGGCAAAGCCCATGGTCGACTTGAAGCTGTCTCCCGAGGCTCGACAGGCGATGGAGACCACCACGGGCATACCAGGAGCCCCTTCCCTGGCACCGCGCAGAGCGGCGCGCATCTCCTTGGGGTGAACCATGGTTTCGATGTGCAGCAGATCGACGCCACCAGCCGCCAGGTAGCTAGCCTGCTCGGCGAAGGTCTCCTCGAGTTGCGAGAGGTTGGCGTCTCCTTGGGGCGGCGGCACCTGCCCGCTCGGACCGATGTTGCCAATGACCATGACGCCGGATCCAGCAGCTGCCTCTCGCGCCACGGCGGCGGCAGCCAGATTGCAAGCGCGAACCTCGGAGATGCCGCGGGCTTCGAGGGCCAGGCGATTGGCGACGAAGGTGTTGGTCTGAATGGCGGCGGCGCCGGCCTCGATAAAGCCGTGGTGCACGGCGCGCACCTCGTCGGGCCGGGTGATGTTCCACAGCGCCGTAGGCTCCGCTCGCACATCAAGTCCGCGCGCGATGAGCGATGTCCCGCAGCCGCCGTCAAGGAGAAGTCGCTCGGGTAAATACCCCAAACTGGCCGTGGTACCGCTCACGCGCCGACGATAGCGCAGGGCTTCCGAAATCTGCAGTCTGGCAAGATCGAATTCCATCTCGGGTCGTATCCATGGCCATGAGCACCGCCCTGCGCTTTCGCCAGCACGAACAATTTCACCGAGCTGCCCTGTACATCGCCATCGCCGGCCCCCTGGCCGCCCTGGCCTCCGCCTTCCTCCCGGGCGGCCCGAGCCTGACCATCGGTCTCACGGCTGGCGCGACTGCCCTGGCCGCGATGGCCGCCTTCGGCGAGTCGCACTCGCGCTCCAAATTCGTCGCCGGCGCGGTGTTTGCCCTCTTGGGCGCCAGCCTGCTGGTCGCTTCGGGTCGGTGGGGCTCGGCCAATCTCGGTCCCCTGCTCTTTGCGATGCTCGTCGCTCTGCCCATGGCCTCTGGTCTGCGCGGGCGCAAGCTTCTCATTTCCGTGGCAGCCGGAACCGCCGCGCTCTTGCTTGCGAGACTGGCAGCCCTGCACGTGGTGAGCGCTTCGGAGTTTGCCAGCTTGCCAACCTGGGCCAGTAGCGCGGTCGCTGGCGTTGCCGTGTCGGCGGCCAGCATCTTTGCCCTGCTGCCACGCCACGTCCAGTTGGTTCACGATCCGGTCGCCAAGGCCCACGCGCAGCTCCGTGGCCAGGTGAGCGGCGAAATCTCCGACCTGGTCGAACGCAGCAACAAGCTGTGGACCCAAGCCAAGACCGAGCTCAGTGAGAACGACGCCAATCTTCACATCCTGGAAGAAGCCGTCTTGCGCCTGATGCACACCGCAAAGCGCTGGAGCAGCGCCGACAGCAACTCCTCGCAGACCAGTGCGGCCAGTCTGGCCGAGCGTATGGAGTCGCTGCAAGAGCGCATCGACAAAGCCAACGACGAGGTCGTCATCAAGCAGTACGAGCAGGCTCGCGCTGCACTTGCCGAGCAGATGAAGTACCTAAGCGGCATCAGCAACAACCGCGAGCGCGTGCTGGCCCGCATGCACAACTACCTGGCGGCCATGGAGCGCCTGCGCCTGGCGGTCGCCAATCTCAAATCGGCTACCGCGAGCCGAGAGAGCGTCGATCTGGCACCCATCGTGGAAAGCCTCGAGGAGCTTGGCCTCGACATCGACTCCTGCAGCACCGCTCTCAAAGAGCTGGACGCATAGTCCACCCAGCAAGCGAATTGCTGCCCTTAGCCCCGCTCGGCCTTCGTGCCCTGCGGGGTTTTGAGCGTTGGTGGTACGCTAGCTTCGTCCTGTGGAGATCCTAGCTATGAAACGATGCATGCAAACTCTCGTTGCCACTCTTGCGCTGTGCCTGGCCGGCAATGTCGCACTGGCAGACAACGCCGCCGCGCTCTTCAAACAAGGCCTCGCCCTCAAGGAGCAAGGCAAGAGTGAGGAGGCCATTGCCAAGCTCGAAGAAGCGGTTGCCGAGCGCCCTAGCCACGCCATGGCCTGGGCCTCCCTCGGGCACCTCTACAAACAGAAGGGCGAGAACGACAAGGCTGTTGCCGCCTACGAGCAAGCCAGCCAGTACGTCAAGAACGACCCGATTGTCTGGTCGAACCTCGGCATGGCCTACTACCGAGCCGACCGCAAAGAGGACGCGGTGCGTGCGCTCGAGAAGGCCTGTCGGCTCGATCCGAAGAACCCCGACATCCACGCCAACCTGGGCACCATCAAGCGCCAGATGGGCAAGAACAAGGCCGCCGTTCGCCACCTGGAGCTGGCCTACAAGTACAAGAAGGACGCGGCCACCGCCAACAACCTCGGCGTTGCCTATCGGGCCGAGAAGCGCTTCGCGGATGCCGCCAGAGTCATCGGCGAAGCCATCGCGATGGATCCCGCATCGGCGGAGTACCAGTTCAATCTCGGGGTCGTGTATCGGCGAATGGAGGAGGTCGACAAGGCCATCTCCGCCTACCTCGCCGCCAGCAACCTGGATCCGAGCATGGCCAAGGCCTTCTACGACCTCGGGCACATGTACCGCCTCAATCACGACAACGAAAAATCCATCCAGGCATTTCGGACCTACTTCGAGCTAACCCAAGGGAGCGATCCAGAGGCGGCCGCCGACGCTGCCGCTCAGATCGAATCCATGGGCGGCGAGGCCCCCAAGGCCAACAAGCCGAAACCCAAGACCAAAGCCAAGAATAAGAAGAAGTCTGAGAAGTAGATGATTGTGCCGCGTGGCGCGCATCAGCCAGCGAGCGATGCGCCGCCCGCTGGGCGCGGCGGCCAGTGAGCGACACGACGCGCCCCTTCTAGAAAACCAGCTGAATCTGGCTGCGGCCGCGGAAGTCCTTGGTCTTGGCGGCGCCGTCGTCATTGGCCAGCAGCGACACGTCGGTCTGCCACTTGAAGTTGTGGCCAAACTCGTAGAGAGAGAAGACGCCGCTCACTTCCTGACTGTTGTTGCCGCCATCCTCGGCGATGACCGCATAGCGAAGAGCAGGCTCGTAGCCCTTATCGAGCATGTAGCCCACCTGGGTGTAGGCGCCAACGCCGGCGTAGCTCAGGTCATCGATGGTGGGACCTTGCATGTCGGCATAGAGACCGCCCGTAACCGACACGCCCTCTTGTTTGATCGCAAAGTCGACGCCGGCTCTGGTCGAAGCCACCGCTCCGCCGAGTTGGAAGTGGGTCATGACGGCGCCGGCAATCGAGAAGCGCAAGGGCCCGCGCTCGAGGTCCGACTCACTATAGCCATCGATGCCACTGGCGTTGTGGCCCACGCGCGCGACCAGTGCGGGTCGAACCTTGACCGGCACATTCGAGAACGAGCCACCGACGACCTCCATGGTCATGGGATCGATATCGGGCACGAAGACGCCCTTGTCGCCGGTGCCGTTGAAGATGCCGAACGCCCACTCGAGCTCTGGCGATTTCTCGAAGTCGTTGTGGACCATGAGGCCCAGATCGCGACCGTTGTCGAAGTGCTCATCGACGATGCTGCGATCGACGAACTGTTGCTTGCCGCTCGAGGTTATCTGTTGGCGACTGAAGGGCTTCTTAAACTGGCCGCCGCGCACGCGCAGCTCGCCCTGACCCACGTGGTAGTCGAGGTAATAATCCTTCAGCGAGACCTGACCTTTGCCGAAGTCGGCCTGAAAGCTGTAGTGCAGTCGCTCGGTGAGCGTCTGTCCTTTTAACTGGATGCGTGCGCGTGGCACGGAGAAGGCATAGGAGTTGAATCGATCGGCCGTTCCGCGATCGAAACTGGTGCCCTCGAAGCGACCCTGCACGCGCCCGCCAATGTGCAGCTTGTTGACGCCGCCATCGCTGATGTAGAAGCCTTTCTCGAAACCCGCCGATGACTCGCTGACCGCAGGCGCAGGCGCAACCACCTCTGCCTCGGTCGCTTCGGCATCCTGCTCGGCGGCTGCGGCTTCCTCGGCGGCTTTCTGGCTGGCTTTCTCACTGGCTTCCTTATCCTTGTTCTTGTCTTTCTTGCCGGCGGCGAGGGCGTCGCCGCCCGCGCACAGAAAGCCAATGGAGAGCAGTGCGATCGAAAAGGTGCCTCGGTTTGCCATGCACACGATGGTTCCACGGCTGCGACGAGCACGCCAAAGTCTGGCGACAAAAAGCGCAAGGCGCACACCAAGCAGCGCTGACGAGGCGCTTATTTGTCCAGGGCCTTGAAGACGCTCTCGATCTTGCGGCGCGTCTTGCGTTCGCTCTTGCCGACGTTCTCGACACGAAGATGCAACTCGCCGCGCGGAATACGACCGCGCCACTTGATAGCTGACTTCCTATCGGGGGCCGGTCGACGTGTGGCTTTGGCAGCTTTCATCGGATCGCCCTCGGCGGTGCACACCAGCACGCGCACGCCATCGACTTTGCCGTAGCGACACGCGCCGTTGGCCAGCTCGTCCTCAAGGTCTTTGTCGAAGTCGGCGACTTCCATTCCGGCTTGCCGCCAGGCGTCGGTTGCCACCGCCAACTGCGCGTCGCGCATCGGCTCGACCTTCTTGGGCTCGACGGGCTTCACGCTGTCATCGACAGGGTCGGGAGAAGCAGTGCCGGCATCGAGCTCTTCAGCGCCATCGTCACCCTTGAGCAGACCGACCAGGCCAGGCACGCCCCTGCGCTTGCCCTTCTTGCCATCGAGCTTGGCAACCACCACCAGCAATCCCACAAGCACAATGACAATGCCCGCGATCACGGGCAGCGAGAATCGACGTCGCAAGGTGGTACCACCAGCCCGCATGGCGGCGCGCCCAGGCGGCATCGATCGCGAGGGCCTGCCCGGCGAGCGCGCCGCTGGAGCCAGCTGAGCCACGTAGGGCTGATTCTTGGTTGCCTCTCGCGAGGGCACCTTCAGCTCCTCGTTGGTCAGCGACTCGCCGCTCAGTGCTTTGAGAGCGCGCAAGTAATCGCGCGCATCGTGAAAGCGATCGCCTGGCTCTTTGGCTAAGCCGGTGCGGACCATCGCCTCCAGAGCGTCGGAGAAGTGCCCCTCCGGCAAGCGCTCGTTGAGCGCGGGTGGCCGCTGGCGCAGGTGCATCTTCATCAGCTCGCGGCGATCTTCGGAGAGGAAGGGCGGCGCCGAGGTCAGCATCTCGTAGAGCATGATGGTTGCCGAGTACAGGTCCGCGCGACCATCGACTTCGTTCTTGGTCACCCACTCCGGAGCGATGTAGTGCGGCGTGCCCAGGATGAGCCCAACCGAGGTCAGCTTCTCGTGACCGAGGGCGGCGTCACCGATGAGCTTGGCGATGCCAAAATCGATGAGCTTCACACAATCTGGATCGCCGCCACTTTCATAGAGCAGGATGTTCTCCGGCTTGAGGTCTCGGTGAATGATGCCGGCGTCGCCACAGGCGGCAAGGGCGTGCAAGAGTTGCTTGAGAATGTGCAGCGCCCGCTCCGGTGGCATGCGCTCGACCTCGTCGAGAACGTCGGCCAGGGGTCGACCGGGCACCAGCTCCATGACCTGATAGGGCAAATCCTCCTCCGAGGAGCCAAAGTCGAGGACCCGAATGCAGGTCGGATGCGAGAGCTTGGAGGTAATCAAGACCTCCCTCTCGAAACGCTCCTGGTAGGTAGAGCGATCGCGAATCTCCTCCTTGAGGATCTTTATGGCGACGTGGACCTGGGTGCTTTCGTCGAGCGCCTCGTAGACGTCAGCCATGGCTCCCGCGCCCAGCGGTCCGGCGATTCGGTAGCGGCCGCCGAGCAGCTGGCCGCGTCGATCCGGTGGCCCCTCGTCCATCTCCTGATTTGCGCAGATCGGTGCCGGCACAGCAAGCCAAGCTGACAAGTAACTCAGCTGGATCATTGATATCTGTAGGGATTACCAGCCAAAAACAAGAACTCTTACCTTAGGGGAAGTGTGCCTTGACAGGAGCGGCATGGCGCCGCATAGTGGGCCCCAGCAGGTCAGACTCTTACGCAAGGGTAAGAGTAAGAACTTCGAAAGGTCTCTATGTCACAAATTGCAAAGCCAAAACGCCTCCAAGTTGGTGAGTTTGCTAAAACAATTGGCAAGACGGTTCGCGCCCTTCACCTCTATGAGGAGCTCGGTCTCTTGCATCCCGTTGGACGCAGCAAGGGCGGCTTCCGCCTCTACGACGACGCCTCGGTCGAGCGCGCACGCTGGATCGTCAAGCTGCAGGGAATCGGTTTTACGCTCGCGCAAATTCAAGGCTTTGTGGCCGAGTTCGAGAGTGCCCAGTCCGGTCGGGCCGCCACCAGCAAGGCCAGAGAGACCTTCAAGAGCCGCCTGGACGAGCTGCGCACCCAGATTGAGAAGCTGCGCAGCAGCGAGACTGACCTGATCGACGCCCTCGCCTACCTCGAAGGCTGCAATCACTGTGAGG
>JAHEAK010000402.1 GCA_024642805.1 Kofleriaceae bacterium
ACCATGCAAAAAGCGCAGGAAAGCAGGGGCATGGCTCGCACCGCCTCACTCTAGCGCTGGATCGAGGCGGATTGACGGCTTGTCGGTGCTTTTCGCGCCCGTTTCGGCGGATCCGCCTGCGGTGAAAAAGCGGCCGCGCTACCGGGCTCGCGCTATTCTCATAGCAATGGACCCCACCAGGAAGCTGCGCAAGCCCGGGCTGGAACACTTCATCAAGTTCGTTCGCGACTTGCCGGTCCTGCGACCGAGCGAAATGTTCACCATGCTCGAAGAGCGCGGCTATCGCGGGCAAGAGCAGGCGCGCCGGGCCCTGTGCCTGATGGCCTATCGCCATGTCAGTCGCATCCGACGCGTCTTCCTCGACGGCGAGGACCGCAACCTCCTGCCACCGAAGTCCAATTACCTTCTGGTCGGCCCGACCGGCAGTGGCAAGACCTTCCTCATCGAAGAGCTATTCGGAAAAATTCTCAATTTGCCAACTGCACTGGTGGATGTGACCACATATAGCGAGACAGGCTACGTCGGGCAAGATCCTTCGACAATGCTCACCAGGCTCCTGCACGCGGCCGACGAGAATCCGATGATCGCTTCGGTCGGCATCCTCTGTCTCGACGAGTTCGACAAGATCGCCTCTGGCCAAAACAACGCCATCTTTGCCGGCGCGGGCACGACCAAAGATGTCACCGGTATGGGCGTGCAGCGCGAGCTCCTCAAGATGCTCGAGTCCAGCGAGATCGTCGTGCCTCTCGAGCTCACCCACTCGACCTATGGCGATCACGCGCTCATGTCGACCGCTGACATCAGCTTCGTGGCCGCCGGCGCCTTCTCCGGCTTTCAGGACATCGCCAAGCAGCGCAACGACGACATCGGTTTTGGTCGGGCGCAAGCCGGCGGCCTTGGCAAGCGCGTCTCGCCCGGCCGCATCGCTGTCGATTTTCGCGTCGAAGACGTGGAGAGCATCGCCAACTTCCAGGCCTATGGCTTCTTGCCCGAGCTCATCGCGCGCTTCACCCGAGTGCTACCCCTGTGCGCCCTCGATGCCGCCACCTTAAAGGAGATCCTGCACGGCGATGTCATCTCGCGCATGACTCGTGAGTTTGCTGGCGAAGGCTTCGAGCTCATCGTTGACGAAGCCGTCCTCGATAACATCGTCGACGAGGCCCTCCAGCGCGAGACGGGCGCGCGCGGACTCAGCTCGACCCTGATTCGACACTTGGAAGAAGTTGCCTTCGAAGCCTTTGGCGCAAAAACGAGTGGAGTCGTCAAAGTGGGAATGATAGACGGGTCTATCGGCGTTAGCGTAGACAGCTGAGTTGATCTAGCAACCTCCGAACAGACATTCCGCGAGCAGGCATTCCCATGGACTCGATCGAAATCAAAGGCGGCACGCCGCTACAAGGGACTATTCAGGTCAGCGGCGCCAAGAACGCCGCCCTGCCACTTCTGGCCTCGGCCCTCCTGCCGCACGGCGAGAGCACCTTCACCAACGTGCCAGATCTGGTCGACGTTCGCACGATGGGCAAACTCTTGCGCCACATCGGTTGCGAGGTCAGCGGCGATCGCAGCATCAGCATTCGACCGCCCGCCAGCGATCCCAAAGGCGCGCCCTACGAGCTAGTCAAGACCATGCGTGCCAGTGTGCTCGTGCTCGGCCCTCTAGTGGCTCGCTACGGCTACGCGCGCGTCTCGCTACCGGGCGGATGCGCCATTGGCGCGCGCCCCATCGATCAACACCTCAAGGGCCTGCGCCTGATGGGAGCCGAGGTCATCCTCGAGCACGGCTACGTCGAGTGCAAAGCCAAGCGACTGCGCGGCGCGATGATCGTCTTTGACATGCCGACCGTGACCGGCTGTGAGAACTTGATGATGGCGGCGGCCCTTGCCGATGGCACCACCATTCTCGAGAACGCCGCTCGCGAGCCGGAGATCGAAGAGCTCGCCTTCGTGCTCAACAAAATGGGCGCGCGCATTCAAGGCGCGGGGACCTCGGTCATCAAGATCGAGGGCGTCGAAAAGCTCGAGCCCATCGAGCACGCCATCATGCCCGATCGCATCGAAGCGGGTACCTTTCTGGTCGCCGGCGCCGCCACCCGTGGTGACCTCTACGTGCGCGGTGCCAGGCCCGACCATCTCGATGCCGTCCTGGCCAAGCTGCGTCGCGCTGGCGCCAAGATCGAGGTCGACGCCGAGGGCATTCGCGTGCGCGCCGAAGGCCGCTTCCAATCCATGGACATCACCACCCAGCCGCACCCTGGCTTCCCGACCGACATGCAGGCGCAGTTCATGGCACTGGCCGCCATCGCCGATGGCCAGAGCATCATCAAGGAGCAGATCTTCGAGAATCGCTTCATGCACGTCTCCGAGCTGGCGCGCATGGGCGCCGACATCCAGACCGATGGTCGCGTGGCTGTCGTGCGTGGCGTGGCCGGGCTCTCGGGGGCCGAAGTCATGGCCACCGATCTGCGCGCCTCCGCCTCCCTGGTCATTGCCGGCCTGGTTGCCGAAGGAACCACCAAGGTGCAGCGCGTCTATCACCTCGACCGCGGCTACGAGCACATCGAGGCCAAGCTGCAAGCGGTTGGCGCCCAGATTCAGCGCGTGCCCTAGCTTCTGGCACTGGCCGGCTTGGCAAGGGCCTCCGCGCTGGCCCTGATGCCCTTGCCCTGTGCAGCTTTGGGCCAAGGCAGGCATCGCCACGGCTTTTTCCCGGCCAACGCCTGCCCCGACAAAATGGTCCGTGCTACACAGCTGGCGATGGGCGGCAAGGCACGACGAGAGCCACGAGCGGAACGGCCACTGGTGCTCGCACTGCCCAAGGGACGCATCCTCGAGGAGTCGGTCGCCATCTTCGACAAGGCCGGCTACGACCTGAGCCCGGTGCTGAAGAAGTCGCGCAAGCTGGTGCGGGATTGCGGTCCATTGCAAGTGTGGATTCTGCGCTCCTCGGATGTGCCTACCTATGTCCACCATGGTGCCGCTGACGTGGGCGTCGTCGGCTCGGATGTCTTGCTCGAACAGGCCTTCGATCTCTACGAGCCTCTCGATCTCGGTATCGGCCGATGCCAGATGATCGTCGCTGAAAGGGCCGACGCACCGGTCGACGAGAACGCTGCCGCTCACCTGCGGGTGGCCTCGAAATACCCGGGAATCACGCGCCGCTATCTCGAGCGCCGCGGGCTAAGCGCCGAGATTATCAAGCTCTCGGGATCCGTGGAGCTTGGGCCCCTAACCGGCCTCAGTGATCGCATCGTCGACATCACGGAAACAGGGGAAACTCTCAAGCAAAATGGCCTTCGCATCATCGATCAGGTCATGGAGATCTCCACCCGTTTGGTGGTCAATCACGCCAGCCTAAAACTGCGCGCCCGTGAAATCTCTTCCCTGCTGGAACGTCTGGCCGAGCACGTGTAATCTCGGAATTCGCCGTGCCCGACGATTTGAGAAGCCTGGTCGCAGACAATCTGCGCCTCCATCCGCGAGTGGCCTACCAGGGCCTATGTGCCGATCAGGTCGCGGCGCAGAGCATCGCCGATTCGCTGCGCCCGCTAACCCCATTTCGCAACGCCTACACCGGCGCGATTTGCGTTCTCGATTGGGATCATCGACTGCCAAGCAAGACCCTGGCGCTGCGCATCTACGCCTACTACGGCGAGGACACCTGGGCGGCTGGGCAAGAAGCTTACGACGATCGCCTCGAAGAGATCGGCAATAGCGATCGCTACCCCGAGTTCGACGTCCCGGATTTCGATCTGCTGGCCGCCGATGAAGCCTATGAGATCGAGATTGGCGTAGAAGGCCAGCTCGGTCGCAGCCGCTTGACCTCGGCATGGCGGCGCAACATCGCTATAAGCGACGGCGACCTCGCTATCGCCATCGTGCGCGCCTCTGACGAGTTCAAAGCCTTGCTCGAATCGTCCAAAGATCGACCCGCGCACCTCGGCGATCTCGAAGCGGTGTCGTGGACGCCACCCTGCGAGTCAGAGCACAGCGAGTGGACCCTCGATGTCTGGTTCCTGCAGGCCTTCGACGGCCGCATCGGCACCGGCCGCAGCTTTCTCGTCGACACCAATCGCGAGGCCGTGGTTGCGGTCCGCGACTTCTCCGTGCGCACCGGCTGAGCTTCGGCTCAGGTGGATCCATTCTGATTGAGCGTCTTTGGCGTCATTTCAAATGAGCACCGACAACGGAACCGGTCTGTGCCATGGTCAGGAGACGCTACGGCGTGGACGTGTCGCCAGCCGTGGTCTTCCTGAATCCCGATCGGGCGACCTTGGAGATGCTAAAAAATTAACCAATCGAGGCGGCACCTACCTTGACGCTTATCGCCTCCAATCTCGCTGTTAGGCAAGCCAGCGTCCATATATTTGGCTGAGCGCCGAGACTACGAGCTTGGTGCCAGCATTCATCAACGCCTTGGTGGTAGGCAGCGATCGTCGCAAAGAGGCTGGCTGGACCTACGAGCGCTTTGCGGAGCACATTGGCATCGACCGTGTGCGGTTGAGTGGATCATTAACGACGGCCGCGTTTCGGATGATAGCTGTTGTCCGACACGCCGAGCGCAGCGACTCCAGCTACTCGGTACTCGCTTCCGATATCAAGATGGAACTCAACATGTACTCCTTGGCGACCTACCCGACAGGGTTGAGGGCTGAGCTTGAGAGTCAACTTCCAAGCTTCGTGTGCGCCAGTCTTTGCCTAGCAGGCCACCCGATCAGCTGAAGTCCCCCTGAGCAATAGGAGGAATCGAAGCCTCCCATGAATAGTAGTTCAACCGAACATTCATCACTTGCCTCCGGGACTTCCGGCCCCGGTTGACTGAGTACGGCAGACGCCCCCTTACCAAGCGGGGCTACCATCATCGCCGGATTCTGCCCTGCGTAGTTGTAGGCCTCCCAAGGGAATGCACAGACGCCTTTCATCGTAGCGATGGGTGTTTTCCCTAGTGCTGCTTTGGACTTGCGAGCCGAAAACGCCTGACGCGAGCTGCCAGCGCAGAAAAAATCCCCTGACGCGGTTTTGCGCTCCGGGGATGAAGTTTGGCAAGAAGCGATCGGCGCGGTCGGTGCGACAAGCTTACGCTCTTTAGTCGCTTTTGCGAAGCAGCAGCTAAAAGAGGGACGAAAGTCCCCGAAAATCAGAGTGCGCCTGGGCCACGAGGTGGCCGCAGGAAGCGAAGCTGGCTGCGAAGCCTGGCCTTGGTGGAGATGACATAATGCCGGTTATGTCTAGTGGAGCGAGGGGCGCTGTTTGGCCCTCTTCGTGCCCGCAGGATGCACGCTAGGGGACAGACGGCCGTGTTTCGGATAATAGCTGTTGTCCGACACGCCGAGCGAAGCGACTCCATCAAAGGCCGAAGGCTTCCGGGCGCACGAAGCCACCACGGGAGTATTGCGAGTTTTACTGAGCGCTGTAGCGAGCCGCTTCCGCTGGCTACAGCGTTGGCCCTTCGCCCCGCATCGCGCTCCGAAACGCAACAATCACGAGTTCGTCGCCCGAAGCGTCGACTTCGT
>JAHEAK010000403.1:0-4960 GCA_024642805.1 Kofleriaceae bacterium
GCTGCCGGCTTTCCCAGGCTCGGGGCCCCTGCCCGTGCTGGGCTCGCCGCGAGTCGACGATGACGCGCTCGAGTTTCAACTCGATGGCCAGCAGCACCGGATGCCGCTTGCGTCTCTGGCCAGAGTGCGCGTATTTAAGAATAGTTCGCAAGTCATGAGCTGCACCGGCCAGGGCCTGGGCCTGGTGCCATCGGGCGCGGTCGTGTGCGTAGGCGACACTATCGCCTGGGTGGGCCCACTCTCAGACATTTCCCAGTGCGGCGTCGGCCTGGCGCATGCCGAGCGCATCGATGTGCAAGGCCGCCTACTCAGCCCAGGGCTGGTGGATTGTCACGCTCACCCCCTCTTCGCCGGCGAGCGCTCAGGAGAGTTCGAAAGGCGTGTGCGCGGCGACAGCTACCTCGACATCGCTCGCGAGGGCGGCGGCATTCGCGCCACGGTCGAGCCCACCCGTGCTGCCAGTATCGCAGACCATGTCTCGCTGACACATCGACGACTCGAGCGCGCTCTGGCCTGGGGCACCACCAGCATGGAAGCGAAGTCTGGCTACGACTTGCGCGTCGCTGGCGAGCTGAGACTCCTGCACATCGCCAGGCTGCTCGATGCCTTGCAGCCAGTGTCCTTGTCACCAACCCTGCTCGGCGCCCATGCCTTGCCGGTCGAGTATGCCGACGATCGCGCCGGCTACATCGCAGCGATCGCAGAGGACATGATTCCACAGGCCGCCTCGCAAGGCCTGGCAGACGCCGTCGACGTGTACTGCGACGAGGGCGCCTTCACCTTGCAGGAGATGCGCGCCGTGCTCGAAGCAGCCAGGCGCCATGGCTTGCGCATCAAAGCCCATGTCGGCCAGTTCGCCGACCTCGGAGGGCCGCAGCTTCTCGCCGAGCTTGGTGCGCTCTCCGCCGATCACCTCGAGCAAGTCAGCGCCGAGGGCATGGCGGCGATGGCAAAGGCCGGGGTCGTCGCCACGATGTTGCCAGGCGCCTGCGTGCAGCTGGGCATGAAGCCGCCGCCCGTGGCCGCCCTGCGCAAAGCCGGGGTCGCGATGGCACTGGCGAGCGATATGAATCCTGGCACCTCGCACTCCGAAACTCTTGGCGTCCCCATGTGGCTTGGTTGTACGCACTACGGCATGACGGTGGAAGAAGTCTGGCTGGGCGTGACGCGGCATGCCGCGGCGGCGATGGGGGATTCACGCGTGGGTCGCATCGAGGCCGGCATGCGCGCCGATCTGGTCGTCTGGGATGCCGAGAGGCCCGCGGAAATCCCTTCGCACTTTGCCGTCAACCTGGTGCACTCGGTCTACAAAGACGGACTGCGGCGCGTCGGCTAGCTGCCCAGGCTAGCTCCCCAGGCTAGCTCCCCAGGCTAGCTGCCCAGGCTAGCTCCCCAGGCGCTTGCCACGCATGGCGCTAGGGCATGATCGATTCGACCCAGGTATAGGCAGCCTGCGCGGGCTTGCCACCATCGGGAAAGAGCGAGTAGAGCAAGAGGATCGCAGTGGTGATGCCAAGGCCGAGCAGCGCCGAGCGTCGCTTGGATGGATCCGGACAGGCCACCCAGTACATGGTCACGGCCAGGAGCCCGAAATAGGGCACCAGGCTCAGGCCACCGTGCATGCCAACCAACCATCCGGCATTGTAGGCCGCTTTGCCCGCGCCGAGTAGAGGTAAGATAAGTTCGTAGAAGGGGTTGGCGAACTTCTCAGGATAGTGCGGAAAGATGGCGGTGGAAATCGAGTAGATGGCAACTCCGACGCCGATGAGACCAAGGACGATGCCGCGCAGTGACCAGCTGCGCTCAGCGTAAGAAGCTGAGACCGCAATTGGCACCATGAGGAAGGGCAAGATCGCGGTGATGTAGCGCGGGCCGAGCTGCCAACCGCCGCGCCAAAAGTTGATGCTTGAAATGAAAGCAAGGTAGATGATGGCAACGCTCAGGGTGATGGCAAAATGTGCCCATTGCTTTCGGCGCGCCATCAGGACCCAGCCGGGAATGGCCAGCAGGACCATGGGGCACAGAATCAGAAGCCCGTTGTCTGGCGCGACCATGGAGCCCGAGAAGGCCTCCAGGCGCAGCTTGTCCATGCCCAGAAAGCCCTTCTGGTGAAAGTGCGCGAAGGACTCGGAGGCCGAGTAGCCGGTGCGAAAGGGACTGCCGAAAGCGCGCGCGTGATAGAAGAGCAAGAGCGCAATGGGCGGAATGGCCCCGCCGATAGCGTAGAGCACGCCGAGCCAGCGCTGGCGCTCCTGCACCACGAGCTTGACGATGAGGTAGATGGCGATGGGCACGCCAGCGAAGGCCGCCTGATAGTCGACGAGCGGCGCGGCGCCGGCCGCCAGGCCTGCCGCCCACAGCCAGCGGCGATGTAGACCTTCTTCGACCACCCAGACACTCAAGATGTAGGCGGTTGCGATGCAGATAGCGGCCAGCTGGTGCGAGATGAAGAGCACCGAGTAGGTCATGGCCATCGAGCCGAGGGCATAGCCGACCAAGAGCAGGCGACGTGTCTCCGGTGCCGGGGCGAAGCGGGCAAGGAAGCGCCACAAGAGCACCAGGAAGAGCAAGGTCGGCACGATGCCGGTGAAGAATCGGAAGGTCCAGGTGAGCTCGGCGAGACTCACATCTCGGTCGGTGACCTTGTTGATGAGCTTGACACCCAGATAGGAAGGGATGGCGAACATCGACGAGCCCGGCGCCTTGTTCGAGTACATGTGGCCGCCGCTCGGTGACATGTCGACGGTCTTGCCCCACTCGGCCGCACCGGTGTCGATGGCAAAGCTTCCCTCGTCGACCATCGCCATGGTCAGGTCGATGCGCGGCAGTTCGTTGGCACTGTGCATGCCTTCGAAGTACGGAAAACAGTAGAGGTAAATCGTGGCGATCAGGCCGCCGAGTAAAAAGCGCTGGGCTCTGGTGCGCACGTGGCAGGAGCCTATCAGAAAACAAAAGGATTGAGCGCACTTGTCCCTTTGGCCTGTGCAAATATGCTACCTATTCGGTGCATGAAGTTGTCCATTTTGATTCCGGCCTACGGCGAGGAGCGCACCATCGGGCAGGTTCTGCGACAGGTGGTGGCGGTGGACACGGAGTCTCTGTGATTTGAAAAAGAGATCATCGTCTGCGACGACGGATCCAAGGACAAAACCGTCAGCGAAGTCGAGGCGGTCATGGCCGACGACCCGCGCATTCACCTGTGCGTGCACCCGGTCAATCGCGGCAAGGGCGCTGCCATTCGAACCGCCTTGGAACTGGCCGAAGGCGACTACTGCCTGATTCAAGACGCGGACCTCGAGTACGACGTCGGTGACTACCCCGCCCTCTTGCGAGCCGTCAACGAGGGTGCCGAGGCCGTCTACGGCTCTCGCTTCCTCGAGCGCTCCTGGCCCGAAGGCATGCGCCTACCCAACTTCGTCGCCAACCGCATGTTGGCCCACGCGGCCAACCTCCTCTACGGCCTGCACATCACTGACGAGGCCACGTGTTTCAAAGTGATTCGGACCGACATCTTGCGCGACCTGCAGCTTGTCTGCGAGGGCTTCGAGTTTTGTCCTGAGGTGACGGCCAAGCTTGCCAAGCGCGGCGTCGAGATTCGAGAAGTGCCGATTCGCTACATCGCGCGCGACGTTGCCGACGGCAAGAAGGTGCGCTGGACCGATGGCTTCGAGGCCATCTGGGTACTGCTGCGGCACCGCCGCTAATCGAACGAAGGAGCCGCCATGAGCCAAGAGCACGCGCCGACCTCCCTGCCTAGCAACCTCTGGCAAGACGCCAAGAACGCCGCTCTGGCGTGTTTCTTTGGATTGCTGGCCGTGGCTGCCGGCGACTTTCTCGCCACGCTCTGGGTCGCGCCCGGGCCGCTTCGATTCGGCAGTGTGCTGCGGCTCTTGCCAGTCGAAGTTTGCCTCTCGCTGCTCTTCGCAATCATCGCCTTGCCCGCGATCATGTTCGCCGCCCTGGCTGATCGGCTCCTGGCGCTTGCTCTCCGCGGCTCGGCATCGCTGATGGGAGACGCTCGCCACCCTGGCCTCTTTGGTCCCGCCAGGCTCGGGGCTGGCGCTGGCTCGGCTGCTGGCTGGCTCTGGGGCCTGAGCGTGGCAGCGAGCCTCTACCTCTTGTCCTCGACGCTTCTAACCTTGCGCCTCGGCCGCATGTTCAAAGAGCCGCAGCTCACGGCACTGGTCTTGTCCTTCATGCAGCTCGCTCTGGGAGCGGCGCTCTTGCTGCTGGCCTTTGCCTTGGCGCGCGGCATTGCCCGCCTGGGTAGGCGTCTTCATGGCGCGCTCGGCTTCGCCAACATCTTCGGGCGGGTACCAGCGGCCACGCTCTGCCTTCTGCTGCTGTCGTGGCCGGCGATAAGCGCCACGCTGCGCAACATGCCGCAGCTTGCGCCCCTGGTGCCCTGGCGCCACTTACTCTCGGTGGCGAGCTTTGTTGCGGGCTGCTACGGGGCCACGCAGCTCTTTGCAAGGCGCCCCCGTCTCTTGCCGCAGGAGCCTCGCCTACGACGGCGCTGGCAAGCGGGAATCGCTCTTGGCAGCGTCCTGCTCGTGCCGCTCACCTTGCTCAAGTTCGGCGCCGATGAGGACACCAAGGCGCTGGCTATCTCCAGCTCCCCGACCCTCAGCTCAGCCATGAACCTCGTGCGTCGAGCAACCGATTTCGACGGCGATGGCTTTGGCTCCTTGCTCGGCGGCAATGACTGTCGCCCCTTCGACAAGAACATCAATCCCCTCGCGCGCGACATCCCCGACAACGGCATCGATGAAAACTGCGACGGCAAGGACTTCAAGCTCGGCACCTTGCCTAGCTACAAGAAAGGCGAGCATCTGCCGGTTCCCGCCGCCTTTCAGGGCGACTGGAACTACCTGCTCATCACCATCGATACGGTTCGCTACGACCACACCAGCATGTCGGGGGCGGCCCGCGATCAGACGCCCGAGTTGGCCAAGTTCGC
>JAHEAK010000403.1:4970-5487 GCA_024642805.1 Kofleriaceae bacterium
CACCATGGCCTCGGTGCCCGCCATCCTGACCTCCAAGTTCTTTCACTCCGGTATCGCCCTCGACGAGGATGTTCCGCGCGGCAGCCCTCCCAAGCTCAAGGAGCAGAACGTGCTCATGCCCGAGCTCTTCAAGGAGAAGGGCTATCGAACCGGCGCCATCCTCTCCCACGAGTACTTCAACGACTGGGGCATGGAGCAAGGGGTCGACGACTACGACAACACCATCGGCAAGGTGCGCGCTCCCTATGCCGTCACCTCCGACAAGCTCACCGATCGCGGCATCTCGTGGATCGGCAAGCAGGGCGCCAATAAGTGGTTCTTGTGGGTGCACTACATCGATCCGCACGGCCGCTACGTCTCGCACCCTGGCGATAAGAGCTACGGCGACAGCGAGGAAGACATCTACGACGGCGAGCTGCACTTCACCGACAAGCACCTGGCGCGCCTCCTAGACTTCCTGGCGCACAGCCCGGTCGGCAAGAAGACGGTGGTCGCCATCACCAGTGACCACGGCGAC
>JAHEAK010000404.1 GCA_024642805.1 Kofleriaceae bacterium
GTAGATACATACTGAGCAGCGCGCTCTGCCTGGCCTTCCTCGTGCAAAGCTCGGCAGCCAGCCATGCCGACCCCATCGAGCGAGAGGTGGGCGTTGATCTCCGCTACGGCAACATCAACATCAACAACCCCCTGCTCTCCTTCCTCTTCGGCGATGACAGCGCCACGCTGATTGGCGTGGACGTGTTTGGCAAGTTCCGAGTCGCGAACGCCCTGTGGGTGGGGGCTCGCCTGCCCCTGGCACACATGCGCTGGAACGAGGACGGCAAGACCAGCCTTGGCAACGTTACCGCGCTACTGAGCTACCAGCTGAGCAGCCACTTTGACAGCAGCTCGTGGGTCGACACATCGCTGTCCTTCCCGACCTCCGACAACGATGGTGACGGCGGCTTGGTCAGCAGCGCCTTTGGTCTCTTTTGGGTACCGGAGCCAGGGCTCTACGTGCCAGACACGACCACGATCAGCGCAATGTATCGCTACGCGCTTGAGCGACAGCGGCAAGGCGTCGAGTTCGCCGGCGGTATGCAGGTGCTGGCCATCGACCAGGCCGACGATCGCGTGCGCATCCCCCTGCGGGTGGCGGGTCACGTCGGCCTTGGGCCCAGCGCACAGGCCATCGCTCGCTTTACGACCATCTGGCAGAACAACACCCAAAACGAGGAAGATGCCTTCCTGCACGTGCTGGAGGCTGGCATTGGTCTCGAGCAGCTTGGTCAGGGTCGCTTTGAGCTGATGCTCTACTACCCTCTCGACGATCTCTACCGAAACACCCTTGAGGTCTTCGGCATCACTCTTTCCGTCAGCAGCTCGCTCTAACCCACTACCACCAGGCAGGTCCAGGCAATGCAATCCTCTTTCAAACTGGGTGGAGACCTGCAAGTTCGACGTCTCGGATTTGGCGCCATGCGGATCTGCGGGAAAGGCGCCTGGCACTGGCCCAAGGACCGCCAGCGAGTGGGCAAGGTCCTGGCCCGGGTCGCCGAACTTGGCATCAATTTCATCGACACGGCCGATGCCTACGGTCCCGAGACATCAGAATACCTCTTACAGGAGCACTTGCATCCCTACCAGGGCCTGGTCATTGCCACCAAAGGCGGCCTGGAGCGCGAGAGTGCCCGCAGCTGGACCACCAACGGCCACCCCGCCCACCTGCAAATTGCCTGCGCAAACTCGCTGCGCCGGTTGGAAGTCGAGCGCATCGACTTGTATCAACTGCATGCGATCGACGACGACGTGCCGCTGGAAGACTCGATCGGAGCCCTCAAGGACATGCAAGACAAAGGCTGGATTCGCCACATCGGCGTATCCAACTTCAACGTGGAAGAACTGCAGCGCGCCCGCCAGATTGCCACTATCGCCAGCGTGCAGAATCGCTACAACCTGGCCGATCGGCAGCACGAGGCCGTGGTCGATTACTGCCAGCAAAACAACATCGCCTTCATTCCCTGGTACCCGCTGGCCACCGGCGAGCTGTGCCGCGATGAGCGACTGACCTCGCTCGCCAAGAAACACAAGGCGACCAGCGGGCAGCTCGCGTTGGCCTGGCTGCTGCACCGATCGCCGGTGATGCTGCCCATTCCCGGTACCGCCTCCGTCGCTCACCTCGAGCAAAATCTTGGCGCCGAAAAGCTGATGCTCTCCGACGAGGACATGTCCATCTTGGGAGCGCTGGCCTGATGGCGCCCTCGAGTTCAGAGCCAAAGGCCGGTGAGGCGCCCGCAGAGGTGGCAGGGAAAGCCGCAAAGAAGCCACTCAAGGAGCGTCTCGAAGAGCTGGTTGCCGAGTACGGAGCCGTTGCCCTGGCCATCTTCCTGCTGATCTTCGTGCTGACCTACTCAGCCTTCTTCGTAGCCATCAAATCGGGCATCGATATCGGCAGCTCAGCGGGGGAAAACGCGGGCACCTTCTTCGCCGCCTGGCTGGCCACCAAGCTGACCATGCCGCTACGCGTGCTGGCGACCCTGGTGCTCACGCCCATCGTCGGTCGTTTCGTGCACAAGAAGCGCCATCCTGGCGAGTAGCTCGCCCTCGCTGCTGAGGCCTGCTTCCTTGCTTCAGCAGCGCCCGACACCTCGGCCACGGCGTTGCCACCCGAGCAGGAGCATGTCCCGCTAGCTCTGCGGTGGATACTTCTGAAGCTTGCGCTGCAAGGATCGCCGGTGGATGCCCAGGCGACGAGATGCCTCGCTGATGTTGCCAGCGCAGTCGCTCAGCACGCGATTGATGTGCTCCCACTCAGCGCGGGCAAGGCTGGGAGCGGTTTGGTAGTTGGGCTCAGGCGGCTCAAGAGGTGGCGCCTTGGCGCGCGCGAAGGCCGCGACGATGTCGTCAGCATCTGCTGGCTTGGGCAAGTAGTAGGTCGCGCCCAGGCGAATGGCATCGAGGGCGGTTGCGATGCTGCCGTAGCCTGTAAGCACCACGGTCTTTGTCGACGGATCGAGGCTGGCGAGCGCTTGCACGAGCTCCAGACCGGAACGCCCGGGCATGCGCAGATCGACGACAGCGAACTCGGGCGAGTCTTCCTGGGCAAGCTCCACCGCCTCGGCGTAGTCGCAGGCCATGCGCGCGTCGTAATTGCGATCTTCAAAGGCTCTCGCCAGTCGAGTGCGAAAGACTTCGTCGTCATCGACGATCAGAATGGATGGGCGGCTAGACACGGCTTTGCTCTGCAGGGTACTCGCGAATTTCGGAAAGGTCGACAGAGCACGGGAGAAGTACTTGCACCTGGGTTCCCCTGTCCTGTTTGGATTCGATTTGCAGGTGCCCGCCCAGGCTCTCGACCACGGCGCGCGTCAGGTAGAGGCCAAGGCCCATGCCCCGCCCTGGCGGCTTGGTAGTGAAGAAAGGTTCCGAGACCCGAGCGAGAATGTCAGAACTCATCCCGCGCCCAGTGTCGACCACCTCAATGCTCACCTTGCCATCGACGATGGTGCCGCTCACCAACACGCGAGACTGGTCGCTCGAGGCATCCTGGGCGTTGGTGATGAGCGCGCGCAAGGCTTGCGAGACTGCCCGAGCCGGCAAGCTCAGGACGGTGGCGCGCGCCAGGTCATCGACCTCGACGTGAACCGTCGGTTGGTCACGCACGCCAATGAGAGCATCGCGAATGAGTGCGGGGAGGTTGGTTTGCTCGACGACTTGTTCCGAGCTGCGGCCAAGACCGGCGCCCATTTGATCGAGAATGAGCCTGCAACGGGCCACTTGATTTCGGATAAGGCGCACGTCTTCGAGCGAGGCCTGGGCCGCACTGGGATCTCCCACGGTGCGCTCGAGCTCTTTGGCGACCAGGGCAATCGTGCCCAGCGGGGTCGCCAGCTCATGGGCGGCGCCAGCTGCGACCGTCGCGAGTGACGCCAGCTGCTCTTGCCGGGCCGTGGTCTGTTGGGCGGCCACTAGCTCCTTCTCTCGACGCGCCAACGCGCCCGTGACCCGCCACAGAAAGTGGACGATGAAGCCAGCCGTGACGCCAAAGGCCACCCACAAGCCCTGCTGATACAGCGCTTGGCGCTGCGGCAATCCCAGGTGATCGAGGGGCAGCGCGCGATACTCGGTCAGTGGCAAGATGCCGACGCCAAGCAGGGCGAGTGCGACCAGCATCCAGGTCCACTGCGCGTGCAAGGCCACCGCTGCCAGCGCTATGTTGACCAGATAGAGAAAGGCAAAGGGGTTCTCGGGGCCACCAGTCAGAAAGAGCAGCAGGGTCAAGAACACGACATCCAGCGACATGATGGCCGCCAACTGCCACTCACGCACGCTGTCGGCGTGATTGCGAAACCACAGACTCACCGACAAGTTCGACAGAGCCTCCAGTGCCACCACTACCAAGAGCGGTGCGATGGGAATCTTGAGCTCCAGCAGAACGTAGACGCCCATGATGGTCGCGATCTGGCCGAGCACCGAGCCCCAGCGCAGCTTGATGAGCCACAATAGATTGAGGCCGTTGCGATTGCGAAAATGATCTGGCCGACGCGAATCGCTCATTCCTCGACCTCCGGGTATCCCGAGCTGGCACACTCGCGCAAAAGCTCGGCAAGCTCGTCGGCGCTAAGGTATTCGTCGCTAAGAAGTTGTCTTATAAGCACCGTAGGCTCATCGTCGTAAACGGTTCGCACGAAGTCGCGCAACTTTCTCTTTAGCAAGGTGTTGCGGCGCAGCGCGGGTCGGTAGCGGTAGGGCTGACGGTCCTTGTCCACGCGCACAGCCTGTTTGTCGACAAGTCGCCCCAGCATGGTCATGGTCGTGGTGTACGCCGGCGCGATGCCATCCCTGCGGGTCTGCGCTTCCCGCACATCGGCCACGGTGCCGCTCTCGATTCGCCAGAGAATCTTGAGAATGGCGAACTCGCCAGGACTGAGCTTCTGGGGGCTGCTTGGCATGGTTTCTTACATGCAGGAGTGTGTGTGGCAGGGCACAGCTTTACTTACTACAGCCCTAGTAATTGATCGACGATTTTCCTCCTACATGCGTAGTAATTACCATTCAGCGAGGCTCATTCGATCAGCAAAAAAGCCGCATGCCGGCGCCAGATCCGGGCGTGATGGCGTGCGTCAAATTCTGAAAAAAACCTCCCAGGCGGCACAGGAGCCCAGTTGTTGGCAATATGGCCTGTACAGATTCCGGTTGACCCGGGGCCGCAAGCCGCTAGGGTCCGCGCTCAACAAAGGGGCCCCCAACGAGGCCAAGCCCCTTTGCGGCGCCCCCAAAAACAGGCCCACCCTGGTCGAAGACCACGTGGACGCCAGCCATGCCTTCACGTCACAACACCATCGCTTCTCGCCGACTCGGCCTGGGCCTCAGCCTGGGCTTCAGCCTGGGCCTCAGCCTGACCCTCGCCTGTGGGCGAGCCGACCAGGGTGTTGGTCAAGCACAGGTGCCGACTTCTCGGCCTGCGGCCGCCGCACCCGTCAAGCCGGTAGAAGCGCCCGTCCCTGAGCCTGTGGTGCTGCCTGAGCCGGATCTTGAGAAGTCGCTCGGCAACTTCAACATGACCTACTACTGGGTGGCCGCGCAGAAGAAGAGCGGTGGCGAACCCATCTTCGACAAGAAGTGCAAGACCATCGCGCGCGTGAGCAAGAGCTTCAAGCGCCGCCTCTCCCTCGAAGGCACGGGAATCCTCAAAGACGGCCGAACCGTGAGTCGTGCGGGCGCATGCAAATGCGGAGCTCCTTGCTACTGGGTACCGGAAGCGAGCCACAAATGGGGTGCAGGTGTTGGTCAGCGACCACTCTCGCCCTTTCGCAGCATCGCCGTCGATCCCAAAGAGATCAAGATTGGCACCTCGCTCTACGTCGCAGAGCTCGACGGCCTCACCATGCCAGGCTCCGGATCTGAAGGCGGCTTCGTCCACGACGGCTGCGTGATCGCCGATGATCGAGGTGGTGGCGTACGCGGCAAGCAGATCGATTTCTTCGCCGGCCGCAAGCAGCACTACAAGAACTTCTTCAGCCGCCACAAGCTGACCAAGG
>JAHEAK010000405.1 GCA_024642805.1 Kofleriaceae bacterium
ATTGAGGCCATACGCTTGCTCACGGGCAGGTCTACGGGCGTACGTCCGCGCAGACGCTGACCATTGACTGTCACGATAGCGCCCGCCGGATCGGAGGTGAATCGAATGAGCTTTGGCTTGAGGGCGAGTTTGATGGTTTCAATCTCGCTACCGTCGGCAGTCAACTCGAAGGACTGCGCGAGGTATTCGTTGTGGCGCACTTCGATCGTGAAGGTCTTGCCCTCTTCGAGATCAAAATTGGCGGGGCTAAGAGCACTGAGCTCGGTACCCTGTACCGTGACGGTTGCGCCTTCTGGGACCGTCGCGATGGCCACGCTCTTGGTCGGCACCGCAGGAGGCTCTGGCTCCTTGATGGGATCCTTGATGGCGGTCTCCGGCAGCTTTGGCGGTTCGCTCGGTTGTGGATCGAGCTTGGCAGCTGGCTGGGTTGGCGTCTCTTTCTTGCCATTGTTGTTGAGCAGCCAGAAGCCACCCGCACCGCCAATGAGCAGGATTACCGCAGCAACCGCAATCCAGGGCATGCTGCTGCCGCGCTCATCGTCGCTGGCTGGATCGAGCACGGTGGCTCGAGCGGTCGCCGGCGTGGAACTCGAGGACATGGAGCTCGAGGACATGGAGCTTGAGGACACGGTGGTCGCTTGATCGTCGTCGAGATCGCTCTCCGACTCCTCGTCATCGAGATCATCGTCCTCGCCGAGTTGTTCGCGCGAGCTGGTCGCATCGCTCTTATCGACCGCTTTGGCAGGCGCGGCGGCTTTGCTCACTACCGCCTGATCAGCGCTGTCGGCAGCGTTCTTGAGCACCAGGACTTTGGTTTCCGCCTGCGTATCGGCGCGCTCGGAGTCGGGGCGGGCAGGAGGCGTCTTCTTATCCTCAGCTTCGTCGGCTTCGTCGGGCTCGTTGAGGTCGGCGAATGGATCTTCGTAATCAGCCGCCGGCTTGCTTTCGGCCTTGGCTGCTGGCTCGGCCTTCTTGGCCGGCTTGGCGGGTGGGCTTGTGCTGGCGAAGACCGCGTCCTCATCGTAGGAGGGTTCTTCGGCCGGGGCATTGGCCTGGGCGAGGATGGCGTCGAGCGAGGCAACCTTGGTGGACTCGTTGAAGGCCTCATCGCTGAAGTCGTCGGCATCGCCGTGGAAGGGCATCGGCTTGGGAAGCGGGGTCAGGTCGCCCTCGTCCTCCTCGTCGGCGTTGGTAAGGGTGTCGAGAAGACCCGCAGGTGCCACGCGAGTTGGGGTGTCGACGAAATCTCCGCCGGCGTCGTCACCGTCAGCATCGTCCATCGGCTCGACTTCCGACTTGAGCTTGCCGCCCTTTTTGGCCAGGACCTTGTCGAGCACCTTTTGGCTCTCGCTAGGCAACTTGTCGAAGCGCACGCCCATGCCGGGCGAGACACCGGCGCGCTTGGCGTCGGGCTCCCGGGTCCAGACCACGGTGCCCTCACCGGTGATGAGAGGCGTGGCGTCTTTGAGCTGGAACTCGAACTTCAGGGAGGTACCGACGGCCAGCGGATCCTTGGTGCGGATGAAGATACCTCCGTGACTGATATCGACGGAGTAGCGCTCGATGAACTGGTCGAGAGTCTCGCTCTTGAACTTAATCTTGAGCGTGACTGGAGCGCGGCTGGCTTGGCGTGTGTTGGTTTCGGCCACGTATTTGCTTCCTGGCTAGTCAACAAACATGTGAAGTCGGCACATGTTCAGAACAGGCTGCGCTAAGTTTATTGGGATGTTGCACTTGAAAGCAAACTGCTTGCTGACTGCATGTGCCCTGCTTTTGTGTTGGCGCAGTGCATCGGCGGCCACACACCCACCTCTCACTACTACTCGGGGCGCCGTCGCCTCGGATAACGCCATTGCCTCCCGTGTTGGTGTCGAAGTCCTTGAAAAAGGTGGCACGGCGGTGGACGCGGCGGTGGCAACTGCTCTGGCCTTGGGCGTGGTCAGCCCGGCATCGTCGGGGCTGGGCGGTGGCGGATTCGCCGTTATATATGTTGCCAAAGACAAGCGAAGCTACGCGATCGATTTTCGAGAAGTCGGCCCGGCGGCTATCCACGAGGCGCTCTTTCACCCACAAGGGGTCCTCGATGCCAGCCTGTCGAGAGTCGGCGGGCTTGCGGTTGCCGTGCCCGGCGAGCTTGCTGGACTCGAGTCTCTGTGGACCAAGCACGGCAAGTTGCCGTGGCGTGCGCTCGTCGAGCCAGCTCGGCGACTGGCCGCCAAGGGCTTCGCTGTAAGTTGGTTTCTGGCCAGTGCCGCCAGTGCGGTGAGCGAGCGCCTTGGCCCTGCCCATGTGATGACACGTTGGCTTGCACCACAGGGGCGTCTCATCACGGCGGGGCGTTTGGTTCGGCGCAGTGCCCTGGCCCATACCCTGCGTCTCATTGGCTTACATGGTCGCGACGGATTCTACCAAGGGCGTGTCGCCCGCGATCTCGTCGACACCGTGCACATGGCTGGCGGCGTGCTCAGCATGCGCGACCTCGAAGACTACCAGCCCGTGTGGCGCGAACCGCTCAAGGCTCAGTTCCGTGACTATCAGATCGTCACGATGCCGCTACCCTCCTCTGGCGGTGTGCTTTTGCTCGAGATGCTCGGTATTCTCGATGCCGGTCACTTTGACCTGGTCGCTATGGGCCGCGGAAGCTCGTTGTCGCTGCACATAATAGGAGAAATTCTCAAGCACGGCTTTGCCGATCGTTCGCGCTTGCTCGGCGACGACAGAGCCGCAGAGGAACTGATGTCGAGCTTTCTGGCGCCCTCGCGCCTGCGCTCCTTGGCCAAACGCATCTCCGAGACTCGGGTGCAGGCGCACGAGGCATACGGCAGCGCAGAGCTTGGTCCCGCCGGCGCAAGCCTCGACGACAAAGGAACCTCGCACCTGTGCGTGGTTGACGCCGAGGGCAATGCCGTCGCGCTTACGACCACCGTCAATGGCTACCTTGGCTCGGCCCTGGTCGGCCCCAAAAGTGGCGTCGTTCTCAACAATCAGATCGACGACTTTGCCCTCGAGGCCAACGCACCCAACATGTATGGCCTCATCCAGAGCAAGCGCAATCTGGTCGGCCCTGGCAAGCGGCCCTTGTCTTCGATGAGCCCGACCCTGGTTCTCGACGACACGGGGGTCATTGGCTGTTTTGGCGGCTCCGGTGGCCCACGCATCATTTCAGGAACCTTTCAGGTGATTCTCGATACCCTGGTGTTTGGCGAAAATGTCGAGGCAGCCGTGTCAGCTCCGCGCATTCATCACCAGTGGCTGCCCAACACTCTCTACCTCGAGGAAGAGATTTCTCCCGATGTGGTCAAGGCGCTGCAGGCGCGTGGACACACCGTCGATGTCTCGGCGTCTGGCAATGCTGAGCAAGCCATCATCCGACGCGATGGAATTTGGCAGGCAGCCAGTGACCCGCGCAAAGGCGGGGTGCCGGCCGCACAGAAGGCACACGCACCCTGAGCAGCCGCTCGTCCTGACCTGCGCCCGCGACTACTACTTCGACAGCGTGTCGATGGCTTGTTGCGCAGCCTTGGTCAGACAGCGATTGGCATTCTTGGCGCCGACGCCGAGCACGCCGCCATACATGCGTCGACGAGCCTTGCGCAGGTTGGGGATGGCGCGCTTGTCGCCGAGCTTCTCCAAGATTTCGACGCCCTCGAGCCGGTCGGCGCAGGTCTTGCCTTGTTCTAGTTTGGCGATGCCCTGTTCCAAGATCACCTCGGTTGGCAAACCGGGAACCATCGGACTGCTGCTATGCGAATCTCCGCGCACGATGGCAACGACAAGGCCAGCTGCAAACATGGCCGCGATGAGGGCCACCAAGGTCCACGAGCCTTTGCGTTTCTTGTGAACCAGCACAGGGCCCAAGGCTGTTGGCTCGTGACCGGTCACAGGCGGGGCGCTGACCTGCAGCATGCCCGATGGCGTTAGCTCACGGCGCATCCCGGGCGGTGGCGTGATCAGCGCGGGCAGGGTTTCGCTTGGCGGGAAGATGGCGATGGGGCCGGTCTGGGTAAAGACCGGAACAGGGGTGAGCTCGCAACCGAGCGCCAATAACGCCTGATCGATGGCGGAGATGAATTCCCCCGCCGACTGAAAGCGCTCGTCCCTTGCCTTGCCAAGGCCGTGGTGTGTCAACTGATCGAGCATCGGCAGATCTTGCAAGTGCTCGGCGACCTCCCACAGGTGAGGGATGGCAGCGGAAGCATGCTTGGTGAGAACACCGATCGTGCTTTCGGCGACGAAGGGCGCACGGCCGGTCAGCATTTCGAAGAGCAAGACCGCGCACGAGTACAAGTCGCTGCGGTGATCCACCTGGTCTCCGAAAGCTTGCTCAGGGGACAGGTAGGAGGGCGTGCCGACCGCCATGCCTACTTGAGTGAGCGAATGGCTGGATTTGCCCTCTTCGTCGCGCAGCTTGGCGATACCAAAGTCGAGCACGCGCGCGAAGTCTCGATCTTCCTCGCGCGCCACCAGCATGATGTTGTCTGGCTTGATGTCGCGATGGACGATGTCCGCGGCATGTGCGTGGGCCAGACCTCGCAAGATGTGGCGCAAGATGCGCAGCGCGCGCTGCGGATCGAGGGGCGCCTCGCTGGCCAAGAGCTTGGCCAGGCTCTGACCTTTGACTAGCTCCATGACCATGAAGGCGGAGCCATCTTCGAGCTGACCCGAGTCTGTGACCGGCACGCAGTTTGGGTGATCCAGCCGGCCAGCCGCGATCGCTTCGCGGCGAAAGCGCTCGGCGAAATCGGTGGACTTGGCGAGCTTGGCACTCAGCACTTTGATCGCGACCTGTCGACCGATGACAACGTGCTCGCCGAGGAAGACCGTCCCCATGCCGCCCTTGCCTAGCTCGCTAAGCACCTTGTAGCGGTTGTCGAGAATTCGCCCGACCTGGTCGTGTTGTGGTTCAGTTGCCATGGGGCGGGCGCATGGTGCCATAGGTTGTGGTCGGGATCATGGGGCGCGCGGGCCTTTACCGGCTGCTTGTCGGTCTGTGCGCAGGTCGGCTCGTATGTCGGTGGGAAGCCGTGCCTCGTTAGAAGCATGTTGGGCGGTTGGCGAGATCTTCGGCTTCGTCGCTCGGCAGTATGACGCGCAGATAGAGATAGGCTTCATCACAAAAGTGCGCGGGCCCTTGCCCATTGAGCTCGGCGCGTTCCTCAAAACTGCGGCTACCGCCGGCGTCCATCAGGCGATTGGGAGCGTCGCTGAGGTGGTGGGAGGCTCCGCCATCGGGATTGGCAAGCCCTAGGGAGTGACCGATCTCGTGGCTGATGGTGGTGCCGATGAGGTTGGACAAGGTCCACATCGCGCACTGAATCTTTTCTCGTCTCTCGTTGCTAGGGCAGCGAGAGCCATCGGCCGGCATCTCGATGGCGCTGAGCAAATCGCCACTTCGCACGGGATTTCCGCCTCGATCCGGTCGGAACTCGTCGAAGATTTGATCGAAGAG
>JAHEAK010000406.1 GCA_024642805.1 Kofleriaceae bacterium
CTTGTCGTGAGAAATCTCTTTGTTGGAGAAGGCGCGCGGGCCCACCAGCTCGTCATTGATGCATCGCTCCCAGGCCTGCTCTAAGGCTTGCTTGGCGGCGTGACCGTCCTTGTAGCGAATCTCCACCGAGGGGTGCAGCGCGGTCATGCAGACCTCGGCCAGGATCTCGGGAATGGAAGGATCGTGTTCACGGGGCGAGACCGCCGTGTTCTTGAGAACAAAGCCATTGGTCGTGCGCGTGTCGGGACCTTCGTAGGCAATGCGCCCGCTGAGAAGTTCGTAGAAGACGGCTCCCCAGGCGAAGACATCGGCCTGGGTGGTGTAGCGACCGTGGCTCACGGCTTCAGGCGGTGCGTAGCCGGGCGTCCCCATGAAGATACCGACCTGTGTCAGATCGGAGTCGGGCATGCGAGCGATGCCGAAGTCAGCCAGCTTCCAGCGGTTTTCACCCGCGTTGAGCACGTTGGCTGGTTTGACATCGCGGTGCACGATGCGCTCGTTGTGCGCAAAGCCGAGCGCGCCAGCCAGATCGATGGCGGTTTGCACGCCCCTGGCCAGGGGAATGCGAACTCGATCCAGGCGATCGGCCAGGGAATCTCCTGGCAGGTACTCGAGCACCATGAAGGGCTGGCCATCCTCGGAGCCGACGTCAAAGATGGTGACGATGGCCGGATGCTGCATCTTGGCGGCGGCCTTGGCCTCGCGCTCGAAACGCTCGAGATAGGCTCGGCGATTGCGGCGGCCACTGCCGCGAGGCGAAACGATGGTCTTTACCGCGACGATGCGGTCGAGCAAGGGGTCACGAGCCTTGTAGACGATGCCCATGGCGCCTTTGCCAAGGGTCTCTAGAATCTCATAGCGACCAATGGTCTTGAGATCGCCGAGACCTTCGACGGCCAGGCCCGGTGGCGCCACGTAGCGCATGCGCGTCGCCGTGCGCGGTCGACTCTCAGACTGGCTGCTCTCGCTCATGCGGATACCTCAACGCTACCACGGCCGCGCCCAAGCGGTAGCCTCAGCGCGGGCTCCAAATCGCTGGCTGAGGCCCGGCGATCACCACTTCCATGCGTGGGTCACCCGAGAGCTGCAGGGGAAATGCGTCCACGGCCTCGACACCTGCCAATTCAAAAAGCAAATCCGGCCTGCCGGGCAGCATGACGACCGCCGAACCATTGCCGGAGGCCAGAATCTCGGGCCCAGGCTCTCGATGTAGCTGGCCGAGGCGCAGCTGGTTAAACCCGTAGTTTCCTTTGACCTCGACGCTGGCGACTTGTCGGTAGCCCTGCTCTGCCTTGGCGATGAGGGTGATGAGACCCTTGGCCTTCTTGCCATACTCCTTGTGCCAGCCGTCGGCCATGACCAGGCGAAACTCGGGACCGGGTAGCGCAAGCACGGCGCGCGCGCCGCGAGTCGAAGGCAGCTGCACGGGCTCCCCTTCGGCGGGCAAGGCGTAGACGCCTCCGTCTTCATCAGCGCTATTGCCATAGAAGCGAGCAATGACCGGCGTACCATCGGGCATCACCGTCAAGTCGCCGACCACGCGATGTCGGCCTCGGCTCTCCTGCAAGGCCCACGTGCCGCTCGCTTGCCGCTGATAGCGCGCCACCTCGACCTCGAACTTGTTCACAAAGCTCGCGATCCAGAACTCTTCTGAGTGCCCGGGGACAGCGGCGATGCCAACGACTTGGGCGCGACTACTCTCAGGCAACTCCACGCTCTCGACGCGGGGTTTCTTGACAGCCTCGCCCTTGCCGTCCATGAGATAGTAAATCTGCGCAGACATGGGGCTATCGGCAGCGTCCCTACCCATGCCTTTGCCCACCACAACTTCGGCGATGCCATCGCCATCGACGTCGAAGACTTCGAGAATCTGGGTAGCCCCCGGCGCCTCGAGCTCACCCACCTTCTTGCCGCTGGCGTCGAACCAGCGCAACCAGTGATTGCCGCCGGCCACGATCCAGGGGCCCCCGGGCCTCTCGATAGCGACCACTCGGCTGGCATCGGCAAGCCAGGGTGCCGGCGTCAAATCGCCTGGCAGAGGCACAGCCTCGACGCCCGGTAGCTTGATCTCACTTGGCGGATGGGCGCCGCCCGGATTGCTGGGGAGTTCGGCGACTTCCTCGCGCGGCGCTTCCTTCTTGGTGGCTTTGCTCTGGCAGGCGCCGAGCAGCAAGGCCGGCACGAGTGCGGCAAGGAGCCAGGAACTGCCTCGCTCAGAGCGTGCCCCACGACAGGCCCCAGGGATGGGTACAAACACATTGAACATCAGCCACCCTCGCTACGTGCATAGGCGGTTACAGTCGTGCCCGCTGGCACCGAGGCCGTCACCCAGCAGTTGCCGCCAACCGTGGCACCTTTGCCGATGACCGTGTTGCCACCGAGAATGGTGGCGCCGGCGTAGATGACCACATCGTCCTCGATAGTTGGGTGGCGCTTTGTGGTGTGACTGGCGCGGTGCTTGATGCTGAGCGCTCCGAGGGTGACGCCTTGATAGAGACGAACCCGATCGCCAATGATGGCGGTCTCGCCGATGACCACACCCGTGCCATGGTCGATGAAGAAGGAGCGACCAATGCTGGCACCGGGGTGAATATCGATACCAACCTTCTCGTGCGCCAGCGAGGTCATCATGCGCGGGATCAAAACCGCGCCAAGTCGGTGCAGCGAATTGGCCATGCGATAGACCGTGATGCCGTACAGACCTGGATAGCAAAAGATGACGTCGTCGGGGCTGGTGGCAGCAGGATCGCCATCGAAGTGGGCCTGCACATCAGAGGCGATGACTTCGCGTATGTCGACGAGCGAAGACAAGAAGCCCTCGACGATGTCGTCGGCTCGGTCCTGGCAGTGCGGGCAGTCTAGCTCTGCGGTATTCTTCTCCATCTGCACCTTGTGGTGCAGACCGCGATAGATCTGCCGCTTCAACTTGGTCCGCAGCTGCTCGACGATCTCGCGAACGTGCTCCCACAGCTCGGAGTCGGTGGCTCGAATCAGCGAGCGATTTGCGTAGCCCGGAAACAAGAGCTCGCGGACCAGGACGATGACCTCCGCCACCTCATCGCGGTTGGGCAAGTGGTAGGAGCTGATGTGCTCCATGCTGCCGCCCAAGTTCCGATAGCTGTGCAGAAGGGCGTTGACGTGTTGGCCCGCCCTGCTGGTGACGATGTCCTCGTTGCCTGGCTCGTCCCTGTCAGCTTCATCTCTGTCAGCTTCGTCCATGTCAGCTCCGTCCCTGCCTGCGGCACCCACTTCGAGCGCCAGCCATAGTCGTATCGTCGCACACCTGGAAGGGCAACTCTCTTGCCGCGTGCCGGCGACCGTGCGCGGGCGGCCTAGGAGCGCGCTGAGCACAGCCACCCACGCGTGCGCCAGACGCCTTCGCTGGGCGCGGCCCTGCTTTCTCGGGCTGCCCTGGGAAGCTAGCCACCTGAGCCAGCGGGCGCGCTGGCACCATTGACGGTCGCGAGCGCCTCGTCCAGACGGGTATCGGAGATTGACACCCGCGTGGGCATACCGCCCTCCAATCCAAAAAGCTCGACGAAATTCCAACCGGAGTCAAAGGCTGCCGCGAAGGTCACGGCTCCTGAGTCGCGCACGGCGGCCACGTCGGCGATCTTCTGGCCCAGTAACAAGAGTTCGGTCTTGTCATAAGCTTCGGTGGATCCGGCGACATCGACGAAAGCGACACGGCCGCGCCACTCAAAGCGCGCCGCCAGGGCCTCGGTTCCGCGATTGCTGGCGTCGAACTCGCGCTCGGCCTCGTCGATGGTCTGCAGGTGGACATCCTTCTTGAGCCCGCCAACCAGCCAGAGCACGACGGCTCGCTTGAGATCATCGTCGCGAAAACGCGCGCGCAGGGCGCGATCGATCTTGGTGGCAATGGGCCCTGGCTCGCCGATCCGGGTGTCGACGCAGCGGGCATCGAGGTCGGCGCCGGCGTAGGGCTCCTCGCCACCGAGTATCCACTTGACGGCACTGTAGAGCCCATCGAGGTCCTGGTGCACGACCAGCGTGTCGACGGGGCCTGCGGCATGCACGAGCTCAGGCGTGACCATCTCTGGGCAAGCGCCGTGCTCAGCTTTGGTGCACAGGAGGAAGCGCGGATCCGAGGCGTACTGGGGATGCAGATCGTGATCGTGATGATCGACCCAGGCAGCGAGACGCGCACCGAGGCCCTCGATGAGCACGCGAGTCACTTTGTCGAAGTTGACCTTGCTGCTGGTCGATGCCGCAAACGCAATATCCAGTACCACCACCCGCCCGTCGAGCTTGGCGGCCTTGGGCAATGCACGCGGCGATGCAAACACGAGATTGGGTATGCGTTCGCCGCTCTTCATTGCCGCAGGCTACCCTCTTTTTGCTCGGTGGGTGTTATCCGTGTCGGTGATAGCGAGGAGATAGCGGCTCCTGCTTGCGGCGTGCGGATTTGCGCAAGCGATCTGGAAATCTACTGGCTGCATCCGGCTGCTCGTGACATTATTGCAGGCAGAGTGGGCAATCTTGCAAAGTGGCCCTTGGCGAAGGGCTTGGCGGCCATCGGGATGACCATGAGCCTCGCAAGCCCACGCGTGAGTGTCGCCGCCCCTAGCACGACAGCTCCGGCGAAGGCCGCTCCGAAAGCAGCGCCGTCGAAGGCCGCTCCGTCGAAAGCAGCCCCGGCGAAGGCCGCTCCGAAAGCAGCGCCGTCGAGCCAGACGGCTCAAGGCAAGTCCAGCGCGAGCGCCACAAAGGCCAAGAGCTTGAGCACGGCTCCCTCCCCTGTGCAGAGCTTTGCCGCCGCCATGCCCACCCGCCGCTCGGCTGGCTTTCGCATGGAGGGCGCGCCCAAGATTCAGGTGGTCTTTGGCGACATCGAATTCTTCAAGCAACACATCGACGTCTTCCGCGATCTGCACGCCAAGATGGAAGAGACGCACGCCAGCTTCGCCGACGCCTCGCATCGCGTGCAGAGCTTTCTCATTACCAAGCGCCAGGGCAAGCGAGTGTGCCCGACCGACGAAATCGCCGAGGACTACGCCATGGCCAGCGAGGCCGGGCTGCGTTACCAACATCTCGGAGCCGAGCTCGAGAGCAGCTACGAAGCCATTCACGAGCTGGACGAGCTTGGCGAGAGCGCCGGTCTCACCCCCGACTATCGCTGGCAGGTAGGCAACAGCAAGCGCGTCTACCGCGCCGCCCTCGTCGACCTGCGCGAGATGCGCGCTGTCTTCAAGTCGCAACTGAGCGCCGAAGTGCGCGCGCAAGGGTGCAAGGAGCAGCTCTTGCTGGCACGAGCCATCGAGCTGCGCGACCAAGAGCCAAGCACGGCCGTGGCTGTGAGCACCAGCGGCGAGACCGCCACACCCGACACCCCCATCGTGGCCTCCTCGACCGCCACATTCTTCGTCGACAATCAGG
>JAHEAK010000407.1 GCA_024642805.1 Kofleriaceae bacterium
GTGGTGTGGCTGGTGTTGGGCAAAGCGGCTGCGACTGCCAGGAGCTGCTTGGTTTTCGCGGCTCCCAGCTTTTTGTTGCTCGGCACGCGAAGGAAGTCGGAATCTTTGCCGAAGAGGGCGTACTGCGAGAGTGCGCGTGAGATGACGCTCGGCTCGTTCATGGCGTCCTTGCGCTTGCTGAGGGTGTTGGCCAGCAGCTTCTCTGGTGCGTCGGTCTCGACCACGGGACTGGCAAGCCACTCCTTGAGAAGGGCGACGCTCTCTTCCATCTTGCGATCGATTCCGGACACCGTGATGCTGGTCTCGCGCGAACCGCAGTTGAAGGAAATGGAACTTCCGATCGAGTAGAGGGCCTTCTGCAGGTCGGCGGGACTCTTGCTGCCGGCACCACTGCGCTCCACCAAGTCGAGCGCGTAGCACAGGAGGGGCTCTTGCCGCTCGCCGTACTTGAAGTCGTAGGAAATCTCGAAGAGGTCATTGCGGGTATTGGCCACGGCGATGAGCTGGCCTGCGGGCAGCTCGCCACGCTTGTAGTGCTCGCCTTCCACCAACCACTCTGGCTTCAAGTCCTCGACAGCTTGGGCTTTCATTTCCTTGGCGAAGGCGCTCTGCTTGGAGGAGTCGATTTGGATGGCGCTGATCTTGGGCTTCTCGACCTTCTCAGCCTTGAAGTCGCCACGCACGCGGCGCAGGACGATGGGGGCATCGGTTAAATAGGTGTTGGCGACGCGCATGACGTCTTCGCGAGTGATGGCGCGCAGGCGCTCTGACTCGGTGACCACGGTCGCCCAGGGGCGGCCCTCGACGAAAGCGTCGGCGAGCTTGGCAACACGATTCTCATTGGACTCGAGGCTGCGCTTGTCGTTGATCTCGCTGTTGATGACGATGGCGTCGAGGTCGGCCTGCGTGAAGGAACCCGCCTTCAGCTTGGCGACCACGCCCATGAGAAGCTCTTCCACTTCATCGAGGCTCTGGCCGTCACGAGCCGTACCGGTGAGGACCCACATGCCCGCCTCGACCATGGTTTGCCCAAAGGAGCCGGCGCTCGGTAGTTTCTGCGAGAGCACCAGTTCGAGGTTGAGCAGGCCGGTTGCCGAGTTGTCGATGATGAGGTCCATGGCGCGCAGAGCCAGCTCGTCGGGATGACCAGCGGGTGCGGTGGGCCAGGCAATGAACACCGATTGCTCGCCAGGAGCGGTGATTTCGATGTCCTGTCGCTTGCTCGCCTTAGTCAGCGATGACGCGGGCAGGGCGGGGAGTGGCTTGGCTTGCAGGCCGCCAAAGGCTTGCTCCAGAAGGGGCAGGGCAGTTTCCGCATCAATGTCACCTGCCAAAAGGATGGCCATGTTGTTTGGGCGGTACCAGGTGTCGAAGTACTTGACCATGTCGCCGTAGGCGGGCGTCTTCAGGTGCTCGGTGATGCCAATGGTTGGTTGATTGCCGTAGGGATGGTTGGGAAAGAGTGCCTTGGCAATCGCCTCGAAGATGCGCGACTGCGGGCTGTCGAGGGAGCGATTCTTCTCCTCGTAGACGGCCTCGAGCTCGGGATAAAAGAGGCGAAACTGTGGATCCGAGAAGCGCTCGCCCTCGACTTGCGTCCAGGTGCCGAAGCGATTGGAAGGTACGGTGGCAATGTAGACGGTCTGCTCATCGCTGGTGAATGCGTTGACGCCGTCGATGCCGAGCGATGAATAGAGATTGTCGAACTCGTTGGGGACCGAGTACTGCGAGCTGGCGAGAGTCTCCTTGTTGATCTTCTCCATGATGGAGGCGCGCTCTTCGGCGCTGTCGACGGCGCGAAGCTCGTCGTAGTAGGCGGCCACCCGCTCGATGTGTGGCTTCTCTTTGGCAAAGTCGAGCGAGCCGAGCTTGCTGGTGCCCTTGAAGAGCATGTGCTCCAGGTAGTGGGCAAGGCCAGTGGAGTTGGCTGGGTCGTGACGGCTGCCGCTGCGCACGGCAATCCATGAGGAAATGCTGGGCGTGCTGCGCTCGGTGCTGATGTACACGGTGAGGCCGTTGCTGAGCCTGTGGATCGTGACGGCCATGGGGTCGCCCTTGATCGGTTCAGCCTGCAGGGCAGGCGCGTAGGCAGCGGTGCCTGCGCCTTGCGTCTGGTCGGTGGCAATGTTGCCCTCACCGCTCAGATTTGGGGAGGTCGTCGTGTCGGTCTTGGGGCCGCAAGCCAGAGCGAGGCAAGCGGCGCTGGCAAGTAAGAGGGCTCTTCGTGTGAAGGTCATTGTAGGTTCTCCTGAATCCAGAAATCGGCGAAACCATACACGATTGCCCCAGGGCAAAAACTTGCTTTGGTCAAAAGCTGTCAGGAATTTGCCGCTTTGATCGGAGCTACTTAGCATCGTGACACGCATGGGGGCTGTATCAATTGAAGCTCGGGGTCGCTGGATCCGCTGGATCTACCGGGGTCTCCTGGTGGGCGGATTCGTCCTCCTCTTGAGCTACTTGCCCTACCGCTTTCTGGCTCGCGAGGACCAGACCAAGCTCGAGCAAATGCGCTCGGAGCTCAGTCGCGTCAAGACCGAGATTCGCAAGCACGAGGCAGACTTGAGCGTGCGCCGCAAAAAGGTCGAGGCACTCAAGAACGACACCGGCACGATCGAAGACATCGCTCGCGACGAGCTGCAGATGCTCTACCCGCACGAGAAGGCACTGCGCCTGAAGCGAAAGGATCAGTGAGCTCGAGATGATGCGATCACTTCGAAGAGCCCTGCGCGTGACCGGTGGCTTCTGGGCTGGATTGCTCGCGTGTGTCGCGGTGGCCAACGGCGTCGTCGACAGGGCCGCGCCGATGAGCAGCTCGCGACCATCGCCGCTCGGCGTGCTCTTCTTTGCCTCTGTGCTCATCGTGTTGTTGAGCGCGGTGGCAAGGCGAATTCGCTTTGAAGCTCCCAGCGCGCGCGCGCAGAGAGTCTCGCGCTGGATGCGCATGGCCAGCAGCTTTGCCGACCTAGAAGTCGCGCTCGCCCTGTGCGCTTCGGTCTATGCCCTGCTGGCTGTTACCGGTGGCCTGCACTCGGATTTCTATCCACTCCTCTATGCGGTGGTTGCCTTCTCCACGACCTTTCAGACCCGCAGCGCCGCTGTGCTCACGACCCTCGCCATCGCCGCTCTCGAGCTGGCTGCCCTGCACCGTGTGGGGCTGAGCGGACTTCGCGAGACCGTGTTTCACCTGGCATTCGTGCTGGGCGCGCTGGCCGTGCACGCCGTCTTCTTGCGTGGCCTGGTGGCCGCCAATCGCCGAGACCACGGCCTAAAAGTCGAGAGCGAAGTCCGCCGGCAACAGGAGTCGGCCCGCGACTATCGACTCATCTCCGTCGCCCTGGGCGCGGACTCTCGGGCGCCTCGTTCTCGCGAACAGGAAGAGGAAATTCTGCGAGCAGGATCGGTCGCGACCATCTCCTCGAGCATCTACCACAGCCTCTCGCTCTTGCATCAGGCCCTCGACGCCCGCTCGTGCGTGCTTTTGTGGTTCGACAATCGCGACTCGGAACTGCGCGTCAAAGAAATCGTTTCCGATTGCGATTCGGTCACCGAGGACAGCAGCGTGCCGCTGGCCGGCGTGCTCAAGGCCGTGGTGCGAGACTGCAAACCGCTTATCCTCGCCACCACCAAAGCTGGCCAGGTTTGCTACTACGAGGGCTCTTTCGATGCCGGCGCTTTCATGGGCATCCCGGTCCTCGAGGGTAAGCATCTGCGCGGGGTTCTGTGCATCGACCGCAAGCATCCCTTCGAGTCCAAGCACAAGGAGCTGGCCGAGAGCGCCGCCCAGCAGGTTTTGCACGCCATCCATTCCGAGCAAGTCTTTGGCTCGGTCGAGCGAGCCAAGTACGAGCACGAGCGCTTCTATCACGCGTCGGCGCTGCTGTGTCGGGCTCTCACCATGGAGCAAGTGCAGGACACCGCCTTTGACGCCGCCAGCGCCATCGTCGACTACGACGTCGCCATCATCACTCTGCACGATCCTAACCGCCATCGTCACCGCGTGCTGTGCGTGCGCCAGATCGAGGGTGCGCCCAGCGTGGTTGACGTAGAAAAACTCCGAGGTCTGGAGTTCCGCGAGAACGCCGGTCTGGTGTCGATGGTCGTCAAGAACAAGCACTACCTGCCCGCGGCTGGTGCCTTGCGCGACAACACCACACCTGTCTTCGACGGCAAGCTGCGCTTTAGCTGCGAGTCTCTGCTGGTCCTGCCCTTGCTCAGCGCCGACGAGGCCATCGGCACGCTCACACTGGCGTCCCACAAGCGCGGTCAGTTTCGCAAGGACACCCGCGAGATGCTCGGTGTCATCAGCAATCAAGTAGCGGTCTCGATGCAAAACGGTCTCATGTACAAACGCATGGAGACCATGGCCACCACCGATGGTCTCACCGGGCTCACCAATCATCGCAGCTTCCAGGAGCGATTCGCCGACCTCGTCGAGCGCTCACAGCGTCACGGCCACAAAGCCGCGATGCTCCTGTGCGACGTCGATCACTTCAAGAACGTCAACGACACCTACGGCCACCCGGTCGGCGACGAGGTGCTTCGGCAAGTCGCGCGCGTGTTGCAGGCAGCCACTCGCAAGATCGACATTCCTGCCCGCTATGGCGGCGAGGAGTTCGCCGTGGTCCTCGAGGCCACCGATCTGGAAGGTGCCCTGGGCCTGGCCGAACGCATACGCGAAGATGTCGGCGCCCTGGTTCTGGACTCAGAAAAAGGCACATTTCAGATCACGATGTCGATCGGCGTGGCCGCCTTCCCCGGCGATGGCGATGAGCCAGCCGTGCTCATTGAACGAGCCGATATGAGCCTGTACCACGCCAAAGAGAGCGGTCGAAATCGAGTGGTCTGTTACCGCGACTTCGACGCCGCCCGTCGCGGTCTCAAAGCCAGCGCCTAATTCGATTACCGAGCCAGCGCACGCGAGATCCCCGCAGCAACTTGCCTCCATACAAGCACGGGCCCGTGGCTCCGCGCATTGACAAGGCCAAGCCCTGGCCGGAATGATTGCTGCGTGACACAAAAGAACTACGTCCTGGATACCAACGTGCTCCTGCACAATCCCGGGTCGATGTACACCTTTGGCGAAAACCACGTCATCATTCCCATCTACGTCATCGATGAAATCGATAACTTCAAGAAGGACCTGAGCGACCTGGGACGCAACGCGCGCCAGGTTGCGCGCCAGCTCGACACGCTTCGCCAGCAAGGTGGTTTGAGTCATCCGGTGGCTCTGGAGACCGGTGGCACGCTCACGGTAGCCCTGGGTCACCGATCGCCGCTCAACTCGCCCGGCGACTCGCGCAAGATGGACAACTTGATTCTCGAGGTCGCCCTCGAGATTCGCAACAAGAGCACCGACGCCGACACGATCCTCGTTACCAAGGACGTCAACATGC
>JAHEAK010000408.1 GCA_024642805.1 Kofleriaceae bacterium
GTCAGCGGCCTCAACCAGCAGCGAGAACACCAAGCTGGATGCCGGCGAGTGTGGCGAGGCCCTTGCCGCCAGTCTGTGGCGCCAAGGCGTGTCCCAGCAGCAGTTCTCGCAAGCGGTGAGCGAGCTAAGGCTCCAACGCGACGAGAGCGGTCTGGTCGGCCGTCTGCAATTTGCCACCGGCGAGCGTGAGATTCGCGGAGCCACCTGCGAGGAGGTGAGCGGCGCACTGGCCTTGGTGGTGGCAATGGCCATCGAGGGAGCGAAGGCGAAGGCGGAGTCGGCCCGTGCAGAGGCACCAGGCGCGGGCGCAAGTGGCGTGGAGGCAGCGACGAAGGAACCAGCAACCCGTGTCGCGGCCAAGCCCTCGAATGCCGCGGGCCTCGAGAGGGGTGCCCTACGGACTGACAAGGCGTCGGAACACCAGAAAGTCGCGCTGCTCTTTGCAGGAGCGTCCCTGGAAGCCAGTCGCGGCGACTTGCCAGGCAGCGATCCAGGTCTTGGCTTGCACGCCCTGCTCGCCATCGACGAAGACATGAGCTTTCGGATCGGCGTAAAACGCCAGAGCGCCACCAGCGATGGCCAGCCGGGCGCGCGCTTCGAGTCCTATGAACTCGACGCCGAGCTCTGTCCCATTGCCATCGGCGGTGGTCTTCGTTTTCACGCTTGTGGTCGCGTCGAAGGCGGCCTCGTGCGCGCCCACGGCCTGGCCGCGATGGAGACCCAGGAGGTCACTCGCCCCTGGTTGGCCTTTGGCGCCCTGGCCAGGGCACGGCTGATGCTCGCCGAGCGCGTCTTCGCCGAGCTGGGTCTCGGGGCCGTGGTCCCAGTGCAGCGAGATCAATACTATTTTGAGCCAGCCCTGGCCGTGCACCAGGTCGACCCTGTGGTCGCGCGCGCCTCTCTTTGCCTCGGCGTGCAGATTTGGTGATCAAGTGGCGGGGCTAGCGACATGTAACAGGGTGGTCAGTTCCATCGCAGCGGACTCGGGCATCTTCCCAGGTCAGTCGACGAGCGCCCTGGCCAGTCAAGAGCCCCATGTCCACGACCTTGCCTTTGCTGAGTGCTTCGAGCGCGACTACGATTTTGTTTGGCGATCGTTGCGACGGCTCGGGGTCGTTGCATCGGCCGTCGACGATGCCGCACAAGATGTCTTCGTGGTCGCATCCAAGCGCTGGCGACAGATCGAAGCTGGCAAGGAGCGAGCCTTCCTCTTTGGAACCGCCGCACGCATGGCCGCCAACTACCGGCGCAAGCGATCGCAGCACGCGCCCGACGAGGACAGTCTTCTCAGTGTCGAGCATCCTGGTCCCTCGCCGCATCAAAGCCTGCAGGCCAAACAAGAGCGCGAGCTCCTCGATCGGGTTTTGGATTGCATTCCAGACGGCCAGCGCGAGGTCTTCGTGCTCTTCGAACTGGAGTCGATGACGATGATCGAAATCGCCAGCACTCTGGACCTGGCGCCAGGTACGGTTGCTTCGCGCCTTCGCAGGGCGCGGGCTCGCTTTCAGCGCGAAGTCGCCAGACTCAGCGTGCAGCGCGAAGGGAGCATGGGCGATGTCTGATCCGACGCGACTGCTCGAGGGTGAAGCCGGGGTAGGGCGATCGCTGCTTGCCAGTGCGGCCGGTGATGCGCCCGGCTCACAGGCCAAAGCGCGCGCGGCTGCAGCACTGGGCCTTCTGGCCGTGGGCACGGCTAGCACGGCTCTCGGTACCGGCATTGCCCAGGGCGCCTCCAACTCCGTGCTGGCCGGAAGTGGCGCGGCGACGAGTGGCGCGGCGACGGGTGCCACGGCCACAGGCGCAACGGTGGCTATCGCCAGTAGCAAGGGCACGCTCTTCGCCGGCCTCAGTCTCAGCAAGTGGTTGCTGGTGGCCGCGCTTGGCGGTGGCAGCACCATGGCTGTTAGCTACGGTATCGAGGTGGTGCACGAGCGCGGCGCCTCCGTTGCGTCGGCATCGCGGTCGGAACTCGCGCCGGAACTCGCGCCGGAACTCGCGCCGGAACACGCACCGGAACTCGCGCCGGAACTCGCGCCGGAACTCGCGCCGGAACTCGCGCCGGAACTCGCCATCGTCGCCGAAGAGCGCCAGACAGGCGCGCACCTCAGCTCGAGCTCGCCCCCGCTCGCGAATTCGCAAGCTCCGCAAGAGCTGCGCGCATCCAGGCGAGCGCCCCCATCCCGTACCGCCCCGCTTCCCGTGGTCCACGGCATCGCCGAGGAGCTCGCCCTCATCGAAGCCGCGCGCTCACAAAGCGGGCAAGTCGCACTGGCCTCGCTGCGTCGCTATGCGGAACTCTTTCCCGAGGGCGCGCTCCGCCCCGAAGCGATGGCACTTCAAATCGAGACACGCATCGCCCTGGGTCAGAGCGAGGAGGCCGCACGCGAGTTCGCCGAACTCGAGGAGGCTTTTCCTCGCAGTCCACTCGTGCCGGGTCTGCGAGCGCGTTTGGAGCATCAGCCATGAGCGTGCGCATCTTGCTGGGTTCCGTAGTGGGTCCCGTGCTGGGTTCCGCACTGGGTTCCGTACTGGGTCCCGTGCTGGGTCCCGTGCTGGGCCTCTCGCTCCTGGTTAGCGCTTGCGATCAAGAGGTTCGGCTCGGCGCCCTTGCCATCGATGGTGAGAGCGACGCGGGCGTCCAGGAGATCGATGCCAGTCCCTTCCCGGCCAATAACGCGACTCTCAGCCTTGGCACGCTGAGCACACAGTGCGATGGCAATTTGACCGGGCAGGAAGTTGTGTTTGACGGCTGGAGCGCAGACGACGCGGGCTTTTCGCCAGGGGCTTTGCAGCTCACCTGGGTGAGTAGCACCTCGCTTAGCATTTCCGGAACCCCCATCGAGTATGGCTTCCAGGTGCAGAGCATTGGGCTTCTGCCGCACGTTATCCCCGAACAACCCGAAGAGCTTCTGATCGGAATCGTGTCGCTCACTGGTTCCGCGCCCGATGGCATGAGCAAAGATGCCGCCATGTTCGTCGTCGACATGAGCAGCATGACCAGCGAGAGCTTGGCCGCTCAGGTCGGGCTTCTGTTCAGCGATCCAAGTTCACAGGGCAGCTGCTCGCTCTCGATCGACGCTGTGCTCAGCCTCACTCCCTAGCACGCCGCGCAGGTCAGCCTAAAAAAAGACCGGGGCGCGACGAAAAGCGGATCAATTCCATCGGCTCGCGCCATTACAGGGATGAATCGTCGAGGCCCTTGCCTCGAGAAAGTGAAATGACCGTGCAACTTCGTCTCCCCCTCTTGTCCTCGTCCCTGCGCCTGTCCCTGCCACTGCTCCTGCTCGTGGCCTGCACCGGCGGCGATGCATCCACAGGTGAATCCCCTGATCTCATTTTGCCAACCGGTCCCGTGCAACCGCCGCTCGGTGGTGGCGTGGCTCCCGGCCTCAATGGGCCCATGTTCCTTGCCGGTGGCGCGTATAGCTTCACGGGCGCTGTCGCCCCTGGTACTGCCAGCGTGGTCGACTCGCCCGTCATCGACGAGTTCGATCAGACCGGGCCCATGCCGGCCAGTGCTGCGAGCTTCGATGTCACGGTTGGCGGCATCAACTACGTTGCAAGCAACGCAGACACCATGTCGATGACTTTTGATGATGGCCTCGGTTCGAGCTACACCGCGGTCAGCATTTTCAACCTCGACGATCCGAACATGGACATCGGCACCGTGGTCCACGTCATCGTGCCAAGCGCGGAGGTCGTCGCCGGAACCACCGTGAGTCTTGATGGTGACGATCGCATCGCGCTCTTCGCGCACGGCGATTTGAATCAGCCCGAGCCCTCGGTGTGGGGTGCTGCCGCCAGCGGATCGATTAGCTTTACCAGCGGCGGTTCGGCCAGCGGTGATTTGATCACCGCCCAGATCAGCGGCGACTTCGGTGAGATCGTCTGGAATGATCCAGGGCCAGGCACGGGCACGGGAACTGGCACCACGGGTGGACTGGTCGCTGGTGATTATCAGCTCGAGTTCATCGCGGTCGACGATGTGATGTGCGATGGCGATCTGCTTGGCAGCGAAGCGTCATTTCAGGCCCTGAGCCTGAGCGATCTGGGCTTTGCCGATGGCGCAGCGACCCTCACCCTCACGGGAACGAGCAGCGCCGAAGTTTCCGGTGCTGGTGTGTTGGCAAGCTATGGCACCAGCGCACTTAGCATGGACGCCATGGGCGATGGCCCATCGGGCGCGGTCTTTGGTGCCGCCGATCGCAACAACCTCGGGCCGGCGGGCACGGACGAGGTCTCGGCCTTCTTGCTACTCGACACCGACAATGCCAATGCCAATCAGGTCTACGCCATGGCCGGTGTCGGCTTCGTCAACGCCAACGCTACCGGCAGCTGCACCGTCATCGTCTCGGCGCAGCTTGTGCCCTGATCCGGCCTTCCTCCCCCTCTCCTCCCTCATTCTCCACAAGCCGCTGCCGACTCTCGGCGGCGGCTTTTTTCCGTGGGGCAGAGAATTAACTTCTTAAATATCCACTGCATAGGGAATCGTATGCGCCACTTGCCCACACGCGGCGTTCTGCCTGGGACGGGCCTCGGCCCCACCAGGACGAACCTATGCAACGCGCCTCCTTCACAGACGACACTCCAAACAACTCTTCCACGCTCCTCTCCTTTAGCGGGGAAGGCGGCGCCCGACTCGCTGCTGTCCTGAGCCTGATCGCGCTCGCCCTGGTCATGACCAGTGCCATGCTCGCCTGTCAGAGTGGCGGCTCTGACGCTGGCGACGCCTCCGTGCAAGAGCCTGGAAGCGATGCTGGCACCGGTGGCCAGCCTGACGCACAGCCAGAACCGCAGTCCACCTGCTCAGAGGACTTCTTAGGCGCCGGGGACGGCTGCGATTGCGGTTGTGGCGTCGTCGATCCTGACTGTCCAACACCGACCCAGGTCTCCGATTGCCAGTTCAACAATTGCGCCGCCGACTTCCAAATCAATCCCGCCCAGCCGAGCTTGTGTCAGCCAATTCCCGTTCCCCAGGGCTGGACCTGCTCGCCCTCGCTCTACGGCGGCGATGCCGCCTGTAGCTGTGGCTGTGGCGTGTTGGATGATAAGGATTGCTCGACGCCTCTTACGGTTGCTGCCTGCGCGGCCAGCCAAAACGGTTGCTCAGCCGGTTCGTCGCCGAACCCAGCCAACCCGACCGCCTGCGTCACCAGCCCCGCAGGTTGGACCTGCAACTGGAAAAGTTACTACGATGACGTGTGCGACTGCGGTTGCGGCATTGCAGATCCTGCGTGCCCTGCCAATACACACGTCAGCGACTGTCAGGTGGATGGCTGTGGCACGGGCTTGAGTCCCGATCCTGCCCACCTGAGCGCCTGCATCGCTCATGCTCCACAAGACAGCTGGACCTGCGACCTTGCCAAGTTGCTCGACGGGCAA
>JAHEAK010000409.1 GCA_024642805.1 Kofleriaceae bacterium
GAGCATGACGCCAAGGCTGTACCAATCGGACTCCGGGCCGACCACGCCCTGCTGCGCCACCTCGGGTGCCATGTACACGGGCGTACCAAAGAGCTCACCGGTATGTGCCGCGCCGCCATAGGTCGCCAGGCCAAAGTCCAGAAGGATCACGCGCCCCTGCTGGTTGACCATGATGTTGGTTGGCTTGACATCCCGATGGATACGCTCGGCGCTGTGCAAGTAGAACAAGCCTTCACTCAGCTGCCGCAGCGCTTCCCGCAGGCGCCATTCGTCGAGCCCTCCGCCGTGCACCTTGGGCGTGGTGAGCTCGATGTCGACAACCGAGTCGAGCCGAACCGTGTCCACGTTTGGCGGGGCCACCAACACGGTGTCGGCATTAGAAAAACTCTCATGGCTCGGTGTGGCGCTCGGGCGCACCCAATCGAGGAAGTTGACCCCGTCGACAAGCTCCATGGTGAAGAACCATGTACCTTCGTGCTCCATCAGTTCGAGCAGTCGAACGAGATTGGGGTGGCGCACCGACTGCAGATAGCGGAACTCATTTTTGAAGCGCTGGATGTCATCGCCCGTCTTCGAGAGCCGCAGGACCTTGAGCGCCACTGGCGCCTCGTACTCGCGATCGAAGACCTCGTAGACCTCGCCCATGCCACCCGCGCCCAGGTGGCGAGTCCATTTGAAGCGGGGCAGCTCTGGTAATTGACGTGACCGCATTACGACAGGGCCAAAGCCCCGGGCAATGCTAGCTCCGAATTTTACTGACGGCGAAGCAAATTACAGCTCAAGCCCAGCTTGCGTGACGCGCTCCTCACATGGAGGAATTACCTATAAAAATAGCTATGTAAGGGCGGACCTGTCGGCGGCTCGCCACCAAGCAGGATCACCGGCGTGTCCTAGATGCCGGCACCCGAGAGCAGCTCGCTCAGATTGTTGAGCAGCGCCGTCAGTCGAGGATGGGTTACTTCGAAGCTCAGCGCGAGATCTTCCAGGCTCTCGCTCAACTCCTGATGGCCCTCGTCGGATGGATTGCTGACCGCCTGCCGCACGTTGCCAATGGCCTCTTGCAAGGGCTCCTCGAGATCGGTCGCCACCTCTTCGGATCGGAGGTGCTCATCGATCTCGTCGAGCTTTGCTGTCAGTCGCTTTCGTCTCTCGGCCATCGATACCTCGCAGTGGAAAGGGGCTCGCCGGCCCTCACTAGCAACGGGGCTAGCAAATGGGACAGCGGGAAGGCAATACGATAGCAAGTGTAGAGAGCTGCGACGCAGGTATCTACGCCAGTCTCTGCATTTCGTCGGCTCCTTGCCCTCAAGCGGAGCTGCTAGACTCGTCCTATGAGTTCCATGTCCATCCTGGCTGGCGCGGGCGCGACCATGAGCGATCCAGCCATGAGCCTGGTGTTTTGGCGACAGCTCGGCGTTGCGGCCTTGTGCGGTGGTGTGGTCGGCCTCGAGCGGCAACTGCATGGCAAGGCCATGGGACTGCGCACGGGCGTGCTTATCTGCGTGGCCACCGCCGTCTTCGTCATGCTGGGCGCTCAGACCGCTGGCGATCAAGGTGATCCAAGCCGTGTGGTTGGTCAGGTGGTGGTGGGCGTGGGATTTCTCGGTGGTGGTGTCATCTTCAACAAAGGCCAGATGGTGCAGGGCCTAACCAGCGCGGCCATCATCTGGCTCTTAGCGGCCATCGGCAGCCTGGCGGGTCTGGGTCTGGTGCTCTCGCCGCTCCTCTTGGCGTTTGCCGCCGTAGCGATGGTTGCGGGCATGGAACGACTCGAGCGCGTGGTGCCAGCGCTGCGCAAGGGCGCGCATGCGACACCCGAAGATGTGAAAGCGGCCGCCGAGCTACGAGCAAGCACGACGGCCAGGGCGGATTCTCACACAAAGCCCAGCTAGCGGGCGTTCACCAGCAGGCGACGGCCTGATACATTCTTCCTCTGCCCCTAGGAGGAAATAGCATGTCGATTCCCGTCCGAGATACCGCAGTCATGATCATGGCTGGTGGCAAAGGCTCCCGCCTCAGTCCGCTGACCTGCCATCGCTCAAAGCCAGCCGTACCCTTTGGCGGTCGCTATCGCATCATCGATTTCGTCCTGTCGAACTTTCTCAATTCGGGCTACCGCAAGATGTACGTGCTCACGCAGTACATGTCCTCGAGTCTGATAAAGCACCTCAATCGCAACTGGCACCTTTCTGGATTCGGTCAGTTCATCGAAGTGGTTCCGGCGCAAAAACGCGTGGGCGAATTTTGGTATCGCGGCACGGCCGACTCGGTCTATCAGAATCTAAATCTCCTGCGCGACAGCCAGGCAGATACCGTCGCCATCTTTGGTGGCGATCACATCTACAAATGCGCCATCGACCAGATGGAAATGGCGCATCGCAGTCGTAACGCCGATCTAACCGTAGCGGCCTTTCCGGTGCCGCAGAGCGAGGCGCACCAATTTGGCGTCATCGACGTCGACGTCGATGGTCGCGTGATCGGCTTTCTCGAAAAGCCAAAGAACCCGCCTAGCATTCCCGGTCGCCCAGGTTGGACCCTGGCCAGCATGGGGAACTACTTCTTCCGCAGCGATGTGCTCACCGAAGTGCTGATGAACGAAGCCAGCCGCCCGGATTCGAAGCTCGACTTTGGTGGCGACGTGGTGCCGTTGCTGGTCAAGGGCGGCGCCCGGGTCTTTACCTACGACTTTGGCCAGAATCGCGTACCAGGCGAGCCCGACAATGCCGAGCCCTACTGGCGTGACGTTGGTACCCTCGACAGCTACTTCCAAGCCAACATGGATTTGCGCTCTCGCTTGCCTGCCCTCAACTCCTACAACCGCTCGTGGCGCATTCGCACGGCTCAGCGCGACTTCCCGCCGGCGCGATTCGTTCGCAGTGGTGCCAAGGGGCGCTCGGTGGAGATGAGCGATAGCCTGGTGTGCGAAGGTTCCATCGTCTCGAGCGCCACCTTGCTGGAGGTCTTGCTCGGTTACGATTGCTTCGTGCATTCGGGCTGCGACATCGAGGACTCGGTGATCTTGTCTGGCTGCGATGTGGGTGCAGACTCCAAGCTCAAGCGCGTGCTCTTCGACAAGAACTGCAAGGTCGAACCGAAGACGGTGATGGGCTTCGACGAAGCAGCGGATCGCGAGCGTTTTCCCTTCGTGACCGAGAGCGGCATCATCGTCTTGCCCACGGGCACCTATGTGCCTGCCAAGGGGCCGATTCAGTTCGCCCATGACATCGCCGAATTGATGCTCAAGGATCCCGATACCAAGGCGACCATGGAGGCTTTCGAAGGCCGCTACACGGTCTCCGATGAATCGCGACACAGCTTCATGTCGTCGGGCCCACGCTATGAGCGCTACGCGGGCACCAAGGTCGCTGGTAGTCACTTTCGCGGCCTGTCGGAAGAGTGAGAATCGTCCACGTCACCAGCGAGCTGGCCCCCTATAGCCAGACGGGGGGGCTGGCCCAGGTGGCCGGCGCGCTCCCTGATGCGCTCGCTGGCCTCGACGGAGGGGCGCATGACGTGCTCGTCCTAAGCCCCCTGTATCGGACGGTGCGCCGCGCTCTTGCCGAGCGCGATGCACGCTTGGGGAGCCTACGAACAACTCGCACGGTAGCCTTCGGCGGCAAGTCTCATCGGGTGGACTTCTTGCCACTGGCTCTGCCGACGGGTGTGCAGGTGTGCTTCCTGGATTGCCCGGCGCTCTACGATCGCGAGGGCATCTACGGCGGCGTCGAGGGCGAGTTCGCCGACAATGCCGAGCGCTTCTCCGTCTTGTGTCGAGCAAGCCTGGACGCGGCCAGCGAGCTCATGGGCGCTATGCCCGATGTCTTTCACTGCCACGACTGGCCGACCGGCCTCTTGCCGCTGATGCTTCGCGAGCAGGAGGGCGAGAAGGCGACGCGCCCGCACAGTATCTTCACGGTACACAACCTGGCCTTTCTGGGCTGTTTCCCCAAAGGGCTGATGAGCGATGCCGGCCTGCCATGGTCGAGCTTCACCTCCCATGGCCTCGAGTTTTACGATCAAGTCAGCATGCTCAAGGCTGGCATCGCCTTCGCTGACGTCACCACGACGGTCAGTGTCAGCTACGCCGACGAAATTCGCACGCCCGAGTTTGGCTGCCACCTCGATGGCTTCTTGCGATACGACTGTCCACGGTTGATAGGGATTCGCAATGGTATCGATGTCGATGCCTGGGATCCCAATCGCGATGCTCATCTCGCAGCGCCCTACACCAGCGAGCATCTGGCCGGCAAAGCCATCTGTCGCGAAGCGCTGCTCGCCGAGAGCGGATGGCCACCTGCGTGCAAGGACTTACTCATCGGCGTCGTGTCTCGGCTTGCCAACCAAAAAGGGCTGGACCTGGTGGCCGAGCTGGTTCCCGAGCTCCATGAGCTGGGCGCGCGTCTGGTCCTGGTCGGTGATGGCGACGCCAACCTGGAAGAGCGCTTCGCCTGGCTCGCACGAACCTTTCGCGACAACTTGAGCATCACCTTGGGCTTTGACGTGGCTCTTTCGCATCGGGTCTTCGCCGGCGCAGACGCCTTCTTGATGCCCTCGCGCTTCGAGCCGTGCGGCTTGGGGCAAATGGTCGCGATGCGCTACGGGACGATTCCCGTGGTGCACGCGGTCGGCGGTCTGCGCGACACGGTGCAGGATCCGGAGGAGGGCCCTATGCTCGCCGAGGGCGGAAACGGTTTTGCATTCGAGAGTGCCGATGTGGCCAGCCTGCGCGTGGCTGTGCGGCGGGCGGCCCAAATGCACCGCGAGCGACCCGCTGAGTGGAGCCAGCTGATGCATCGCGGCATGAGTGCCGACTGGTCGTGGTCGGAGTCGGCGCGTGCCTATCTCGATCTTTACTTCGACGTGCAAGCGTCCTGAAGCGGATTTGTCGGGCGGTGCCAGCACAGGCGCCGCGATAGATTGGCCCCTCGCGTGCACTGGCTCGTGGACCTCGCGCGATGACGCCGAGCAATGCCCACACCACGTGGACCAAGGAAGAGAAATGAATATCGAAGAGATCATGAGCAAACCGGCGGTCACCTGCCGAATCAAAGATTCCCTCAATGCCGCTGCGCAGCTGATGTGGGAGCACGACTGCGGAGCCATCCCTGTGGTCAACGACGAGGGTCGAGTCGTTGGCATGGTCACGGATCGCGACGTGTGCATGGCTGCATACACCCGGGGCAGCGCCTTGCCGACCATCCTGGTTGAGAACGCGATGGCCAAGAAGGTCTACTCCTGTCGCCTCGAGGACACCCTCGAGGCCGCCGAGCAACTGATGAGCGCCAAGCAGATTCGTCGGGTTCCGATCGTCGATCACGAGGGGCGTCCCGTGGGCATGCTCTCGCTCAACGACAT
>JAHEAK010000410.1 GCA_024642805.1 Kofleriaceae bacterium
GTGGAGGGCGCGCCACTCGATCGACGTTTGCGAAACAAAGGTCGAGCCAAAGTTGATCATGACCAGGCCGCCGTTGTCGGCAAGGGCCCGCACCATGTCGTCGTCCATGTTGCGCTGAAAGCCCGGTGTGAAGTGGCGCATCGAAGAGTGCGAGGCGATCACAGGCTTGGTGCTGACCCGAAGGACATCGTAGAAAGTCGCATCGGAGACATGGGAAATGTCGACGAGCATGCCCACCCGATTCATCTCGCTCACCACCTGTCGACCGAAGGCAGACAGACCGCCGTGGGTGTTGGCAGCGTCGTAGGAGGAATCGCAGATCAAATTATCGGTGGCATGGGTCAGCGTCATGTAGCGGACCCCGCGCTTGAAGAAGTGCTCGACGTTGGCGAGATTGTCTTCGACAGCGGCACCATTCTCGATCCCCATCAAGAGGCTAATGCGACCGGCGCGGAAGTTCTCTTCGATCATCGCCGGCGTCATCGCCTTGGCAAAGTCCTCTGGCCAGTCGGCCACCACGGCTTCGACACTATCGATGAGTTCGTCGGCCACCTTCTTGGCGCCGCCCTCGACCTGGTATTTCGAGGGCACGTAGATCGACATGAAGGGTGCGTTGAGCCCGCCTTCTCGTGCACGCACGGCGTCGAACTGCCCCTCCTCGTCGCGAGCGCTCAGATCCGGGCGCGGCTTGCCCTCCTCGGCCAGGTCGCGCAGGCGATAGGGCAAGTCGATGTGACCATCGGCAATGATGGTCTGCTGGGCCAGGCGCTCAGCGCGCGCGTGCACATCGCCATGTGAAGTGGTCGGCGCCTTTTTCGAGGCAGTCGGCGTCGGGGACGCGCCGCACGAGACCAGCGCGACACAGCAAAGCGAGAGCGAGAGTCGAGCGCCCATCACTCGGTCTCGCTGCCCTTGGCGTCCTTGGCACCAGCCTTCTTGCGAACGGCAGGTGCCTTGGCGGCCTCGCCGGTGGCCTTCTTGGTAGCGGGCTTCTTCTTGGCAGCAACCTTCTTGGCCGCGGGCTTTTTGGCGGCGGCCTTCTTGGCCGCGGGCTTTTTGGCGGCGGCCTTCTTGGCGGCAGGCTTCTTGGCAGCAGGCTTCTTGGCGGAAGCCTTGCTGGCCTTCTTGGCAGGCGCCTTCGCGGCTTTCTTAGCGCCGAGGTACTCTAGGCGAGCTTCGATCCAGATCAGCGCATCTTCGAGGGTGGCGTCCTCGGCGGTAAGCCCTTCCGGCAAGCTGGTGTTGATCTTCTCCCACTTGACGTACTGGCCGAAGGGACCTTCCATCACCGAGACCATGCCGCCATCTGGATGCTCGCCAAGCTCCTTGAGTGGCTCGCTGGCACGGCGACGAGGCTTCTTGTCCTTGAGAAGCTCGAGCGCGCGCGGCAGGTCGACAGTGAGCACATCATCCTCGCCTTTGAGCGAGGCATAGATGCGCTGATGCACGACGTAGGGGCCGAACTTGCCGATGCCAGCGTTGACGGCCTTGCCGAGCTCTGGGTGCTCTCCGAGCTTGCGAGGCAAGCCGAGCAGCGCGACCGCTGTGTCGAACTCGATCGTCGCCGGGTCGAGATTCGGTGGCACCGAAACCCGCTTGGGCTTGGGATCGTCTTTCTCCGTGCCCGCTTCGCCAAGCTGCACATAGGGCCCAAAGGGTCCCATCTTGACGAATACCGGCAGACCGGTGTCCGGATCGGCACCGAGTGGCGACTTCGAGCGCTCGGAGAGGAAGACCAGGCGATCGATGAGCGGCATGTCGACATCCGATGGCGCGACATCGGCGGGTAGCGAGACCCGCTTGTTCTCCTCGTTGTCGTTCTCGGGATTCATGTCGACGAAGGCACCGTAGCGTCCTACTCGCACCTCGCCCTTGTCCCACTTGATGATCGTGCAGATGGTGCGAGCATCGATGTCCATCGCTTGCTCGACGCGATTGAGCAGCTTGCCCTCGTAGAACTCCTTGAGGAACTTCTTGCCATCGGCACCGACCGCAATCTCATCGAGCGATGCTTCCATGCCGGCCGTGAACTGCAGGTCGACGACCTCGTCGAGCGCCTCTTCGAGGAGCGCGGTCACGGCCATAGCGATGAAGGTCGGCACCAGCTGCTTGTTCTTGGCCATGACGTAGCCGCGATACTGGATGGTGTCGATGATGGTGGCGTAGGTAGAAGGTCGACCAATGCCCTGCGCTTCGAGAGCCTTGACCAGCGAGGCCTCGGTGTAGCGGGCCGGCGGCCTGGTCTCGTGCTTGAGCGCTTCCATGTCTTTACATGGCAGCTTGTCGCCGACCAGCAAGGATGGCAGCGGCTGACTGCGATCGTCCTCGACATCCTTGTCGTTGTCGGAGCCTTCGACGTAGGCGCTGAGGAAGCCCGCAAACACCACCACACGCCCAGAGGCGCGAAACTCGAGCACCTCGCCCTTGGGGGTCGTGGCGTTGATCTTGGCGGTCGTAAAGGCCAGCTTGGCGTCAGCCATCTGGCTGGCAACGGTGCGCTTCCAGATAAGTTCGTAGAGCTTGGCTGGCTCGCCCGAAAGACCGAGCTCGGCAGCCGTGGGCATCATCGTTCCCGAAGGTCGAATGGCCTCGTGCGCCTCCTGCGCGCCTTTGGACTTGGTCTTGTAGCGTCGCGCTTCGCCCGGCAAGAACTCGGCCCCGTAGCGAGAAGTGACCATGCTGCGGATGCCCTCGAGGGCCTCCTCGCTCAGGTTCACCGAGTCAGTTCGCATATAGGTGATGTGACCGTTCTCGTACAGGCGCTGCGCGGTTTGCATGGTGCGCTTGGCCGCCATACCGAGCTTGCGGTTGGCTTCCTGTTGCAGCGTAGAGGTCGTGAAGGGCGGATAGGGCGAGCGCGTGGCATCGCGAGTCTCGAGATTCTCGACGACCAGGGACGCGCCCTTGAGCGACTCGGCCAAGGCCGTGGCGCGCTCCTCTTCGAGCAAGAGGACATTGCCGCCCTCGATGAGCTTGCCGGTCTTCTCGTCGAAGTCTTTGGTTCCCGCCAGGCGCTTGCCATCCAGTGCAAACATCTTGGCTTCGAACTCCGTCGAGTCTTTTTCGAGCTTGGCCTTCAGATCCCAGAAGGTTGCTGACTTGTGTGCCATGCGCTCGCGCTCGCGAAGCACCAGCAGCCTGACGGCCGCGCTCTGCACGCGACCGGCGCTGAGCTTGGGAGCCACTTTGCGCCACAGCAAGGGCGAGACGGTGTAGCCGACCAGACGATCGAGGATGCGCCGCGTCTCCTGTGCCTGCACCAAGTTGGTGTCCAGGTCGCGAGGGTGGCTGAGCGCCGACATGATGGCCTTCTCGGTGATCTCGTGGAACACCATGCGAAAGACCGGAATCTTTGGCTTGAGCAGCTCGACCAGGTGCCAGCCGATAGCCTCGCCTTCGCGATCTTCGTCGGTTGCGATGTACAGCTCTTCGGCATCTTTGAGAGCCTTGCGCAGCTCGGCGACAATCTTCTTCTTGCCAGGCGGAATGACGTAGATGGGTTCGAAGCCGTCCTCGACGTTGACGGCCAGTCGAGACCAGGGATGGCCCTTGTACTCTTCGGGAACCTCGGCGGCCTTGGCTGGCAGGTCGCGGACGTGCCCCATTGACGCCTCCACCCGATACTCCTTGCCAAGGAATTTCCGAATGGTCTTCGCCTTGGTGGGTGACTCGACAATGACTAGCTTTCGCCCGGCTGAGCTCATAGGGCCAATACATCCACTGCTTTGGCGCGTCGGTCAAGACAAGCCATCAGAAGAGATTTGCCCTGGAATAACATTCACTTGCCTAGGAACGAGTCCAAGCGCCCGTTTTTAAAAGAGTCTTTGCCGCCAGCCCGCCCTTTCCCAGGCAGACATATAATAAGATGTCTCGGCACCCGTCTGCCGGTGCCAGCCCTAACCGCCGTGTCCCGCAAGCCCGCCACCCAAGAGACGATTCATCACTGGCTGGCGACCGTGCCGCCCAATTTCGAGAGCGATTGCACCCTCAATCCCGCCTCGCTCCGACCCGAGGGCCACTGGGTGCCGACCCAAGATCCGCGGGTGCAGCTCGAGGACATCATCGGCCAGGGCGGGATGGCGACCGTCCACGGTGGTCGCCAAATCAGTCTGGACCGCAACGTCGCTATCAAAGTTCGACGGGTCGAACTGGAAGCCAACAACGCCGACATTTTGCACGAGGCCTTGCTGACCTCGGCCCTCGAGCATCCCAACATCGTCCCGATCTACGATCTCGCTCTCGATCCCGATGGCGATCCCATGGTGCTCATGCGACGCATCGCTGGCATCGAGTGGGGCAAACTCTTCGGAAAGCCCGACCTCGTCTTGCGAGACTTTGGCGCGAGCGACGCCATGGACTGGCACCTGCGCGTCCTCTTGCAGGTTTGCAACGCCGTGCACTACGCGCACTCGATGGGCGTGATCCATCGGGACATCAAGCCCGACAACGTCATGGTAGGCGATCACGGTCAGGTGTATTTGCTCGATTGGGGCATCGCGGTCTGCAAGCGAGGCTCGTTGGCTGCCAAGCTCCACGCCCTGCGTGCGCATGCCGAGCCTGCTGGCACTCCCTGCTACTTGGCGCCCGAGATGATGAGCGGAGAGCTCGAAGAGGTCGACGAGAGAACCGATGTCTACCTGCTAGGAGCGACACTCTTTCACCTGGTAACTGGCCGACCTCCGCACCGCGGCAAGACCCTTGAGGAAGTCCTGGAGCACGTGGTCAACAAACCCGTCGACATTCCCGAGAGCTTGCCGATCGAACTGCAAGGCATCCTGGCCCGCTCGCTGGCACAGGAGCCCACCGAGCGCTTTGCGAGCGTTGCTGACTTGCGACGCGCCATTGACGAGTACCTCAGTCACCGAAGCTCGCATCAGCTCGAAGTGCACGCACAACAACACCTCGCCAGCCTGCGGCAAGCCCTGCAAGCGCGCACCCTCAACAACCCGGAAGACCGCATCGAGCTGTACAGGCTGTACAGCAGTTGTCGTTCCGAATATCGCGCCGCCCTGCAACTGTGGAGCGACAACCCGGCGGCGAAACGCGGCCTTCACAGCGCGATCAGCGACATGATCGAAGCGGAGATCGAGCATGGCACACCGCGCGCGGCCACCGCTCTACTTTCCGAGTTTGAAGATCCACCAGAAGAACTCGTACTCAAGGTCAGCGACGCCCAACACTCCGAAGGCTTGGCCCATGACAACATGGAGCACATGGCACGCATCGCGCGCATCTGGAGCACCCAGGATGGCGCGCGTTTGCGAGTCGCCATGTTTCTGTTGCTCGGCATTTGCTATGGCTTCTACGCGGCGGTCTCGAAGAATCACAACTACGGGACCTCGCTCGTCTCACA
>JAHEAK010000411.1 GCA_024642805.1 Kofleriaceae bacterium
CCATGCTTCGCAAAATAGGCGGCCTGGCTGCTGTATTGCTCCTGAGCGGCTGTCCCAAGCCAACCACGGGTCCCGACAAGGGTCTGCCTACCGAGCCGATCGTCGACACCAGCCTTCCCGAGATTCCTGTCGAGATCAGCGCCGAGAAGGTCGCCCCGAGCGAGGGCAATGATCCTTCGGCCGCCTCACCCCTCCTGGCCATCATGGCCAAGGAAAACGCCCGCTGGATGGAGCAGATGGCGACCAGCCGAGCGCCCGCCTACTACCTGGGCTACACGATTCACGACAAGAAGATCATCGCCCTGGAAGCCGAATCCGGCGCGCTGACCGTCGATGCCGACGAGCAGATGCGTGCCCTCGACGTCGAAATCAGAGTCGGCAGCCCCGATCTCGACAACCGTCACCCCTTGCGAGATCCGCGGGTTGAACAGCTCACCAACTTTCCACATCTGGCCACCATGCCGCGTGGCGAAGATCCGCAGGCCATCTCGCACCATCTCTATCTCGAGACCGACCGCCGCTATCGCGAAGCGCTGCGCGTCATGAGCCGCATCGCGACCGAGCAGAGCATTGCCACCAAAGAGCTGCCACCCGATTTCTCGCACGAGAAACCCGAGCACTACATCGAACCCATCGCGACCCTCGAGTTCGATCGCGAAGTGTGGGAGGCACGCGTTCGCGAGTGCTCCAAGCGGGCGGTCAAGGGGGTTGCCACGCGCGGCTCGTGTCGCATCGACGCCGAGCTCAACACGGTGTACTTCGTCAATTCCGAGGGCAGCGTCATCCAGCAGAGCTGGACGACCAGTCGCCTCGCGGTCAGTGTCGGCGTCAAGGCCGATGACGGTATGCCCCTGGGTCGGATGGAGCAGGAGTTCGCCCCAACGCCAGCCGAGCTGCCCGGCGTAGCCCGCGAAAACGAAATGATCGATCTGGTCGCCAAGGACCTCAACGGCCTGCACAAAGCGCCGCTGGTGGCACCCTGGTCGGGACCCATCATCCTAGAAGGCCGGGCCACTGCCGTGTTCTTTCACGAGGTCTTTGGCCATCGCATCGAGGGGCACCGCCAGAAGAACCCTGACTTCGGCAGGACCTTTACCGAGGCCATTGGCAAGGAGATCATGCCCAGTTGGCTGTCCGTCTATGACGATCCGACGGTTCGCAAACTCAACGGCATCTACCTCAACGGCTTCTATCACTTCGATGACGAGGGCGTGCACGCGCAGCGGGCCGAGCTGGTCGACAAGGGCGTGCTCAAGGGCTTTGTCATGGGCCGCTCGCCCATCGATGGCTTTCCACACTCCAACGGCCACGGTCGCTCGGAAGCGGGCGCGGCCTCGGTGGCGCGCCAGGGCAACCTCATTGTCGAGAGCTCGCGCTCGGTGACCAAAGACGAGCTGTACAAGCGGCTCATCGACGAGGTCAAAGCCCAGGGCAAAGAGTACGGCATGGTCTTTACCGACATCAGCGGCGGTTTCACCAAGACATCGACCCTGGATGCCCAAACCTTCAAGGTGCAGCCGATCATGGCCTATCGCCTCTACGCCGACGGTCGCAAGGAGCTGGTGCGCGGCGTCGACATCAGCGGTCTGCCTCTCTCGGTGCTCGACAATCTGATGGTAGCGGCTCGCCCCCTCGAGACTTTCAACGGCGTCTGTGGCGCGGAATCGGGCTGGGTACCTGTCTCGGCTTCGGCACCTAGTCTCTTGGTCAAGACTGTCGAAGTCGAGCTTGGCTACAAGCCCGAGGACGTGGATCCCGTGCTGCCACCGCCATCGATTCGCGCCAGCCTGGACGCCACACCATCCATTCGCGCCAGCGCGGAGACCCAACGATGAACATCAAGAGTGCACTCGTCTGCCTGCCCCTTCTCTTCGTCGCCAACACGGCGCTTGCCAAGCGCGTGGCCCCACCGGAAATGGCCAAGCCCTCTGCGGCGGTCACCTCAGCGATTCTTGAGGCCGTCGGCGGCGAGCTCGATCGCGCCATGGGCAAGATGCGGGTACCAGGCGCTCCGGCCCCCTACTTCATCGGCTACAAGCTCACCCAGGTCGACGTCCACGATGTCGTCGCCAGCCTCGGCTCGGTCACCGATGAAGGCACCCGTGACTTCGTGTCCCTAGAAGCCCACGTGCATGTCGGCTCCTATGACAAAGACAACTCCAACTTCATCGCGCAACGCCAAGAAGATCTGGATGGCACCGCGACGGTGCAGCTTCCTCTCGAGGCTTCCCCCGAGCGCGCGCGTCGGGCCGCCTGGCTGGCCACCGACGCCGCTTACAAAGAAGCGATAGCCCAGTGGCAGGACAAGAACGAAGCCATCGCCTCGGGCGCACAGGCAGGCTCGGCCCCAAGCTACACCCGCGCGCAGCCGGTGGTGACCAAGGATCCCGTTCTCGTGCGCGCGCTAGCCACCAACGATGCTCTGGCCGCACGTGCCAGCGCGGTGTCCGCTGCCTTTCGCGAGCACGATGTCATCCGCGACTCGCGGGTTGCCTTCACGAGCTTTCTCGAGAACCGCTGGTACCTCAACAGTGAGGGCACCAACGCCACCGACACCCGCCGCGTCGAGGGCGTCATCATCGTCGCCACCGCCCAGGCGAGCGATGGCCAGGAAGTAGCCCTCTACTTCTCGCAATACTCCAACGCCGGCGAGAACCTGCCGAGCGACGCCGAGCTGAGCAAGACCGCCCGCGCCATGGCCGCTACCCTCGAGGGTCTGCGCAAGGCACCACTCGTCGATGCCTACACCGGCCCGGTTCTCTTCGAGAGCAGCGGTGCCGTCGACATCATTCGCCACACCCTGGCGCCCCACCTCAGTGGCACACCGCCGCCCGTCGGCGTGTCCAGCACCGATGCCCTGCTGGCCGGCAAGCTGGCCGGCCGCATTGGTTTCAAGGTGGTTTCCGACCTGCTCTCGGTGGTTGACGATCCGTCGGTCAACAGCAGCGGCAAGACCTTCGTCATCGGCGGCTACAAGTTTGACGACGAAGGCGTTGCTCCCAAGCGCGTGCAAGTGCTCAAGGACGGCAAGCTCGTCGAACTCTTGATGAGCCGCACGCCCAGCAAGGACCAGCCAGAGAGCAATGGCCATGCACGCCTGTCCATGCCCGGTGGCGTGTTCCGGGGCAGCGCGACCAACCTCATGCTCAGTGGCAAGAAGCCCATGAGCTCGGCCCAGCTGCGCAAGAAGCTGCTCGCCGAAGCCAAGGCGCAGGGCCTGCCCTACGCGATCGTCATCAAGCAGTTCGATGATCCGGCCATTACCTCCAACACCGAGATGAGTCGCCTGGCCATGTTGCCCGTGCTGCAATCGCTCAACCCACAAAGTCCTCCCAATTCAACACTCGCGTACCGCCTCTATCCCGATGGTCGCGAGGAGCTTGTGCGCGGCGTGCAACTCGAGCCCGTTGATATGCGCGCTTGGCGCGATGTCATCGCGGTCGGTAAGAACATCACCGTTCAGAATTTCTTGGCCACCACCGATGATCCCTTCCTCCAGCGCCTCACGGGTGTAGGTGGAGGTCGGGTGCCATCCGGCGGCATCGAGAGTTCGATCTCGACTCCCGATTTGCTCTTCAAGGAGCTTGAGCTCAAGGCCACGAAATACGGCATGCGTATGCAGCCCATCCTGCCGGCACCAAAGCCCTAGCGCCCGCTCTAGGCACCAGAGCCCTCCAGGCTCGCATCCGCCCCTGTGCTCCGCCAGGCGATGGTAGGCTTGGCGCTGGAGGCTTGATGGACCGCGCTAGTAAGGTTGTGTCGCTGGCGGCACTGGTGGCTTGTTTTGTGTTGGCGGCCTGCGCAGCGGACGAGCCCATCGCCAAGACCAGCCAGCCGCTCATCGAGTGCAACGGCAATAGCATCGGACTCGCCTGCGATTCCGACGACGATCCATGCACGCAAGAGGTGTGCGCGCAGCAAGGGGCCAGCGTCTTGTGCACGCTTCAGCAACTGGCGGCCAACGGCACGCCTTGCCTCTCGGATGGCTTGCCTTGCACGGCCGACACCTGCCAGGCGGGAAGCTGCGAACACGCGCCTCTCGCCGCCGGCACCCTGTGCGACGATGGTCTCTTCTGCACGGCGGGCGAGACCTGCGATGCCGCCGGCGTGTGCGGCAACTCGAGCGATCGCTGCGACGATGGCAACGTCTGTACCGTCAACAGCTGCGATGAAGTCGCCAATATCTGCAACGACCTCATCGTCGTCGGCGTCGCTTGCGACGACGGTGATGCGTGCACCCAGAACACCACCTGCGATGCTGCCGGCGCGTGCAATGGCGGCAGCCCCTTGACCTGCGACGACGGCAATGAGTGCACGGGCACCACTTGCGACCCAGTCCTCGGCTGCGAGTTCACGCCGCTGGATGCCTCGCCCTGCAGCGATGACTTCTTCTGCACGATTGCCGAGGCATGCACCATCGATGGCATCTGCGAGGGCACGGCCAACTGCAACGACAACAACGTGTGCACGAGCGATCTGTGCAACGAAGCCGGGGCCAGCTGCAGCAATACCATCACGCCTGGCGCCACTTGCAATGATGGCAACCAGTGCACGAGCGCCGACGCATGCAGCGCCGCGGGCCTGTGCACGGGCACGCCGGTTGCCGACGGAACCGCCTGCAGTGGCGCGGGCGGTTGTCTCACAGCCGGTACCTGCAGCGGCGGTACCTGCGTGGGTGGAGCGACGGCACCGGATAACACCCTGTGTGACGACAACAATGTGTGCACCGGAAACGACGTGTGCACCCTGGGTGCTTGCGCCGGGTACCCCATCAACTGCTTCGACGGCGATCCATGCACCGCCGACGGCTGTGATCCGGTGAGTGGATGTTTTCATGTTGCCATCGAGGGCTGTGGCCCGCCGGATGCTGGCGTGCCAGATGCCGGCCCCGACGATGCCGGAACGCCCGACGCCGCGCTCGGGGAGAGTGATGCTGGACCCGATGCGGGCAGCGAGGGGATTTTGGGCGGAGGCGGCTGTCAGAGCGCAGGCGGCAGCACCAGCGCATGGGGCCTGCTCTTGCTCCTCCTGGCACTTGTCCCCCTGCGGCGAACTCGCCCGGCGAAGGCTCGTGTGCTCACCTTGCTTTCGCTGGCGATCCTCGTCCCTGTCGCGAGCGCGCACGCTGGTGGTTTCGACAGCGAGCTGTATAAGCCAGCCACCTCATCGACGGCCTACTTGAGCCAGGGCGATGCCGACGTGCTCGAAGACTGGCGTTTGAACCTCGGCATCTCGTTCAACCTCTCTAGCGATCCGCTCGTGCTTCGCGATGCCGATAGCGGTGAGCCCTTGATGAATGGCGTCGTGGTCTCGCGCCGAGCGGGAACCTATTTGTCGGCCGGCCTTGGCCTT
>JAHEAK010000412.1 GCA_024642805.1 Kofleriaceae bacterium
GATACTGCCGGGCGATGAGCTCAAAGATCTTGGCCTGCGCCCCGCTCAGCTGCACCGACACCGGCGTGGGGATGATGGCGTGGTGCGCGCCGACCTTGCTGTCATCCCAGGTCTTGGAGCGAGCGCGCAGGTCCGCACCGCCCACCGCGCCTCGCAAGCTGGGCGCGTTGTCGGCGATGGCACGACTGACCTCGCCCGCCTGTGCGTGGTGCTCCACCGGTAGGTAGCGGCAATCGGAGCGCGGATAGGTGATGGCTTTGTGTTTTTCGTAGAGGGCCTGGCACGCGCTCAGCACATCGGCGGCCGACATGTGAAAGCGGCGCGCGGCATCGATCTGCAGCGCCGAGAGCGAATAGGGCAAGGGCGGCGCTTGCGCGACTTGGTTGTGCTTGGCGCTCAGCACCTGGGCGGGCTGGCCGGTGATGCGCGCGACCACGTTCTCGGCCAGTGGTCGGTGCAGCACGCGCCCCTCGGCATCTTGATAAGGCGCGCACGCCTCGCTCGGCTTCCACAGGGCCTTGATGATCTGGCCCTGGTGCGGAATGAGCGCCTGCACCTCGTAGTAAGGCTTGGACACGAAGGCTTCGATCTCTTGATCGCGGCGCACGACCAGGCCGAGCACGGGGGTTTGCACGCGCCCCACCGAGAGCACGCCCTCATAGCCGGCCATCTGCCCGAGCAAGGTATAGGCGCGGCTCATGTTGATGCCGTAGAGCCAATCGGCGCGCGATCGCGCCAGCGCCGAGGTCGAGAGCGGCGCAAACTCGCTGTTGGGGCGCAGAGCACGCAGCGACTTCTTAACGGCTTCGACGTTTAGGTCGCTGACCAGGAGGCGCTGCACCTGCGCCCGCTTGGCGGCCGGATAGCGCAAGTAGGCGATGACCTCGTCGACCAAGAGCTGGCCTTCGCGATCCGGATCGCCCGCGTGGATGACGGCGCTGGCCGACTTCAAGAGCTGGCGAATCACCGCGAGTTGTTTTTTGGCCGCCGACCTGGGTGCGACTTGCCAGGTCGTGGGCACGATGGGCAGGTCGTGCAGACTCCAACGCTGGTAGCGCGCGTCGTAGTGATGCGGATCAACTTGCTCGAGCAAGTGGCCAAAGCACCAGGTGACGAGATCGCCATTGCCGACCTCGATATAGCCCTCATGACGTCTATGGGGTGCGGGCAAGGCATCGGCTATGGCGCGAGCCAGACTGGGTTTTTCGGCTATGTAGAGCTGGGTCATTGAATTTGCGAGCGGGGCTTTCGTCCAACGCCCTGCTCAATGGTAGGACTACCCGTCAAGCACTGTTTTTAGCAGCGCGCTGTGACAGCTCCTACGCATCGCAACCTTACGAGGCCTCCCATGAAAACATCACTCATTGTTTCGCTCGTGCTCGCCATGCCGGCAACGGCCTTGGCGCAAAATTATTCCCGGCCCGCGCCCCCGCCGCCACCACCCGTCAATCCAGCCCCGGCGCCGGTCTATGATGCGCCGGCCTACGACGTACCCGTCTACGAAGTCGACACCTCTAGCTACCAGCCGGAGGTTGTCGAGTACTACGACGACTTCAATAACAGTGAGGTCGGCAGCTATGACAGCCAGGCTCCCGATCAAGATTACGTCTGGGTCGACGCGCAAGTGCTGCAAGACGGCAGCGAGACGCCCGGCTTTTACCGCCTGCGCGCGCGAGCGGGCTTTGCCTGGGTCGATGCTCACTACGACAACAACAACCAGTGGGTGAACGCTGGCTGGCATCCGACTCGGCAGCGGCGCGGGCAAGTCTGGGAATCGGGCTACCGCGGCAGCGATGGTTTCTGGATCGATGGCCAGTGGCGCGATCTGAATCGCCAAGGTGAGCGCTGGGTCGACGCCGGCTCCGCGGGTGGCCTTGGCTACTGGCAGCCTGTGCAAGTGCAAGCCGATCAAGAATGGGTACCTGGCTTTTGGGCCGAGGGCGACATCTGGATTGATGGCTTCTGGCGCCCCAAACAGAAGGCGGGCTTCCGCTGGACGGCAGGCGCGTGGCAGTACGGCATCTGGAATCCCGGGCACTGGACGCCCGTGGAGACCCGCAGCAATGAAACCTGGTGCCCAGGTCACCTCGAGGGTAACTCCTGGACCGAGGGCCAATGGCGCCCACAAAGCAAGCCGGGCTTCGCCTGGATCGAGGGCCACTACAGCAATCGCGGTCGCTGGGTGCAGGGCCACTGGGAGCGCGCGCGCGCCAATGCGCCCGCCCGTCGCTTCCAGGTCATTCGCGTGGGCGACATCGCTCGCAGCCGGCAGGACGCACGCCGCATTTGGCGCGAGAACCAGATCATTCGCAACAACGCGGCCGGTCTGCGCATGGAGCTTCGCGGTCGTCGCATCGACACCCGCAGCCGCGTGATCCATCGCCAGGCCGAGCAGCTGCAACGCCAGGGCGAGGCCATCGAAGCGCGTGCTCAGGTAAAGGGCAGCCTGCGCGGCGAGATCCAGGGCCGCCGCATCCAGCGCAAAGCCGAGCGTTTGGAGCGCGCCAGCCAGCGCGAAAAGCGCAGCGAGCAGCGAGAAGAGCGCAGCCGGGCACGCGAGCGACGCATTCGCAATCATCGCTAAACGCAGCCCGCAGGGGGCGAAGTGGGCACGGCGGAACGACCTACTAAAAAAGTCTGTCACCTCCCGCCCACTTCGCGCGACTTCTCCATAGCCGGCAAAAACGCCGGCGCTCGCACCCGAGAATGGAGACCGCATGCGCTTTCTCACCCCCACCCCCCTCCTGCCCCTCGCCCTCCTGCTGCTTGCCTCCCCCGGCATCGCCAGCGCCGAAAGCTCCAACTCGGGTGCGACCGACTTTGGCCCGCAAAGCGACTGGACCAAGGAAGTCGTCGGAGGCCACGCGGTGTCTCCTGGCCAGTGGCCAGATACCGCCGGCGTGTTCTTTTCCGGAGAGCTCGGCTGCACGGGCACCCTGGTCGCCCCCAACCTGGTCTTGACCGCTGGCCACTGCATCGACCCAAGCATCAACAAGGTCATGCTCAACAGCACCAGCGCCGCTGGCGGTGGTGAAGAGATCAAGGTCATCGCCAAGGTCACCTATCCCAACTGGGAAAGTAGCTACGACGTCGGCCTTCTCACCCTCGAGCACAACAGCAGCGTGGCGCCACGCATGATCGCCCGCGGCTGCGCGCTCGAGCAGTACTACACCCAGGGTGCCGCCGTGGAACTGGTTGGCTATGGAGCCACCGACGCCCAGGGGATGGTCTTTGTCGACGAGCTTTTGGGCGGATCGGCAACCATCACCGATCCCGATTGCACCGCCGGCACTGGCACCGGCTGCAATGCTGCCATCAGCCCTGGCGGTGAGCTCATCGCCGGTGGCGGTGGCGTCGACTCCTGCTTTGGCGATTCGGGTGGCCCCGTCTACCTGCGCGGCGGCAGCACCGACTACTTGATCGGCGTAACCTCGCGCGGCCTGGACAACTCGCCTACGCCCTGTGGAAACGGCGGCATCTACACGCGCGCCGATGCCGTTGCGTCCTGGATTGAGTCCACGGGTGGCGTCACCTTGCCCACTCCCAACTGTGTCGATGATGGCGCCGAAGATCCTGGCGACAATGGCGAACCCGGCGGCGGCGACAACGGCGACAACGGCGAGCCCGGCGATAACGGCGAGCCCGGAGGTGGCGGCGATGGCACCGGTCCCGGTTCCTCGAGCGGTGGCGCGGTCAGCGCGGGTTGTTCCGCTGCCGGTAGCCACGGCCAGGGCCTGCTCACCAGCCTTTCGCTTGCGCTCGTCGTGCTCGTGCTGCGACGCAAGCAAGCTCTCTGCCCTGTGCGGCATGAGAGCAACCAAGACTAGAACGCGGTGTTTCACGTTCTGGAGCGATACGGCTTATTGGGGGAGCGAGCTGTGGGGGCTCCTCCCCCAATCGGCGACATGACGCCCCGTAACGCACAGCGCAATACACACGATCTTCACTAGATGCCTTGGTATCGGCACTTGGTACGAGCCTGGCAGTAGCAACCAATCGTCCGCTATGCCGCCTCTTCGAACCCGTGCCGATACCGACCTGCTTGCCAGTACGCGCGAGGGTGATCTAGCGGCCTTTGGTGAAATCGTCGCCCGCTACCAACAGATGGTCTGTGCGGTGGCCTTTGCCGCCTGTGGACAGCGCTCGCTCAGTGAAGACGTCGCGCAGGAGACCTTCGTCGCCGCCTGGAAGAACATCGATTCGCTGCAAGACCACGAAAAGCTCAAGGCCTGGTTGTGCACGATTGCACGCAGGCGAGCCAGGGATGCCATGCGCAAGCGGCGCAGAGAAGTTCTTACCGAGGACGGCACCAGCGAGAGCGAAGAGTTCTCAACAACCGTCGACGACGCTCCCTCGCCGATGGAAACCACCGCCACCAGCGAAGAAGAGCAACAGCTATGGCAGGCCCTGGAAGGCATTCCATCCAGCTATCGCGAGCCCCTGGTCCTCTTCTATCGCGACGGCCAGAGCATTCAGAATGTCGCCGAAGATCTGGGACTGAGCGTCGATGCCGTCAAGCAACGCCTCAGTCGCGGACGCGCCGCCTTGCGCGATTCGCTTGCACGGGTGAGCAGCTGTTTGGCCCGCTCGCAGCCTTCCAAGGCCTTTGGTGTGCTGGTGCTGGCCGCCATCTCCGCGCATGCCAGCAGCGCCAGTGCGGCCGGTGCAGCGCACGCCGCGTCCAGCCAAGCTTCCAGCGATGCCTTCCTCGCCGGGCGCGCCAGCAAGTCGAGTGTCTTTGCCTCGGCGTCGAGCCTTCTCGCCCTCGGTCTGGCCCTCCTGTGCTCTGGCGCGCTTCTCACGGTGGTGCTCGGTCTGTCTTCGGTCAAACCTTCCGCAAAGACTATCGTCGCCGACTCGAGCGGCGCTGATACTCGCAGCTCGCAGCGTGAGTCGGACGTCTCCGCCATTTCTCTCAAGGAGAGCGATCGCAAACCGCAGGCCGATGTCGGTGGTCGGGTCGTCGATGCCCTGCGCAGGCCTATCGCCGGGGCCACCATCGTCATCGGCACCAACCCAACCCGCACCGCTCAGAGCGACAAGCGCGGCGCTTTCCTCTTCTCCAAGGTCGAAGTTGGCTCCTACCTGGTACAGGCTCGCAATGCCGAGGGCGGATCGCAACCACAGGTCGTGCAGGTTCTCGACGATCAGCGCGACCTTCTCTTGCAAGTGGCGCCCGGTTCGGAGATTGAATTTAGCCTCGTCGACGCCAAGGCCGGCACACCGCTGGCCAACGTCGAGGTCAACCTCGAGACCGGCGTTCTCGAATTGAGCGCAACCACCGACGCGCGCGGCGTGGCCCGCTTTCGCGGTATCAACTCGGCTCGCTGCGTCGCTACCGTCCAGGCGGC